>CAZQHA010000094.1:0-12153 GCA_964592795.1 uncultured Planctomycetaceae bacterium
GGCGCGCCAGGCCGAAGTTCAGGCAGATCGACTTCGCGTGGCCGATGTGCAGGTAGCCGTTCGGCTCGGGCGGGAAGCGCGTGTGCACGCGGCCGCCGAAGCGAGCCGCGGCCAGGTCCGCGTCGATCTCGTCGTGGATGAAGTGCCGGTAGCCCTCGCGCGGACCGGCGGTCTCGACGGCTTTGGTGGTGTCGGAGCTCATGGCGTTGCGCGGTGAAATCGAGCGCGCCAGAGTAGCAACCGCCGTCTTGAAACGCCTCGTCGCTCGCAGGCTCGCGCAGGGATCGCTGCTCACCGCCGCGATCTACGTCGTCCTGCTCATCCCGGACGCGGATCCGCCACCGCCTCGTACGCCCGGCGGACAGCCGTTCGTCTGGGAGCGCGACGAGTTCTGGGCGAAGCTCGAGCGAGAGTTCGTGGAAGCGCGCGGCGCGAGCTGCGACGCGCGCGACCTCGAGATCCGCGGGCTCTTCGCGGCCATCGAGCCGACTCTCTTGCGGTTGGAGCTCGAAGAGGTGCAGCCCGACGATCGCGCGCTCCCAGCGCTCGAGACCGATCTGTTCCGGCTCGCCCCGTGGATCGCCGCCTGTCCGGACCGGATGGCGGAGTACGTGAGCGCGATCGAGCGCGTGCGACAAGGCATCAAGCGTCAATCGGAGCGCTGGACGATGAGCGATCCGGCGCGCCGCGCGCTCTACCGGCTGCTCTACGGGAGTCGCGCCGCGCTCGAGGAGGTCTTGCTCCAAGCGCCGCGCGACGCGGCGCCGGCGCTGTGTCGGGGAGTGGACGAGCCGTCCGCGGCGCCCGCGATCGAACTCCACGGCGTGCGCTTGCACAGCGGCGACGTCCTCGTCTCGCGCGGCGCGGCCCCGACCTCCGCGCTGATCGCGCGCGGCCACGATCTGCCGGGGAACTTCTCGCACGTCGCGCTGCTCCACGTCGAAGAGGCGACCGGTCGAGGGTCGGTGGTCGAAGCGCACTCCGAGAGCGGCGTCGTGGTCGCGACGATCGACGAGTACTTGAGCGACGTGAAGCTCCGCATCCTGGCCCTGCGGCCGCGCAGCGATCTGACCGAGCTCGTTCGCGACCCGCTCCTCCCGCATCGCGCCGCCGCGCGCGCACTGGAGTCGGCGCGAGCGCGGCACATTCCCTACGACTTCGCCATGGATCCGCGCGATCACTCGGCGCTGTTCTGCTCGGAAGTCGCGGCCGCAGCCTACGAGGCATTCGGCGTCGAGCTCTGGCCGGGCTTGTCGACGATCTCCTCGCCGGGAGTCGCGTCGTGGCTGGCCGCGTTCGGGGTGAAGAACTTCGAGTTCCAAGAGCCTTCGGACCTCGAGTACGACCCCAAGCTGCGCGTCGTCGCGGAATGGCGCGATCCGGAAGCGCTGTTCCAGGATCACGTCGACAACGCGATCGTCGACGCGCGCCTCGAGCGGGCCGAGGACGGCGCGCGGCTGGGCTACGCGTGGCCCGCGCTCCCGCTCGCGCGCGTGCTCAAGGGCTGGAGCGCGCTCCTGAATCGATTCGGCCGCGTCGGCCCCGCTCCCGAGGGGATGAGCGCCACGGCGGGACTGCGGAACGTGCGCTTCGCGCGCGAGCACGCCGCGATCCGCGAGAGGCTGCTCGCCCTCGCGTCGGAGTACGAGCGCGAGCGCGGTCACCGGGCGCCGTACTACGAGCTCCTGCGCCTCGCGCGTCAGGCGGCGGCCGAGGTCCTGTGAATCGGTCGCACGCGGCTCAGAACACCGTGTAGACGAACGGCGCGACGAGCGGAACGGCCTGCAGGAAGACGAAGATCAGCGCCGACGGCAGGAGGATCAGCACCACGGGGACGAGCCACCAATACGGCCCGCGCCACATCGACTGGATCAACTCGCCGACCGTGCGGGACCCTTCGCGGACGTTTCGAATCCAGCTCATCTCGCAGAACCTCGCGGCGAGAAGTATACCTCGTTCTCGGTACCGATGGCCGCCTCGCGCTCACTCTTCGCCTGCCCCGGCTGCTCGCGGCCGTTCGTCCCCGAGGAGGCCTGTCCGGCGTGCGGCGCGAAGGTCGCGGTCGACCGCACGATCCTCGACTTCCTGGGGTCGGGCGACCGCACCGCGGAGGCGCGCGAGGTCGAGGCGTTCTACGAACGGCGTCCCTTCCCGGGCTACGCGGCCGGCGACGACGCGCAGACGCTGCTGGATCGCTCGCGGCGCTCGCCGTTCCTCGTGTCGCTCGACCGCTCGATCCCGGCCGACGCGGTGGTGATCGATTGCGGCGCGGGCACGTCGCAGCTCGCGACGTTCCTCGCGCTGGCGGCGCCGCGGCGCACGGTGGTCGCCGTCGACGGCTGCCGCGCGTCGCTCGCGGCGGCCGCGGGCTTCCGGTCGCGCGCGGGGATCCCGAACCTGAGGCTCGTGCGCGCGGATCTCTTCCAGCTGCCCGTGCTGGAGGACGCGTTCGACGTCGTGATCTGCCGCGGCGTCGTCCACCACACGCCGGATCCCGTGCGCGCGACGCAAGAGGTCGCGCGCCGCGTCGCGCCCGGGGGATTCCTCGTGCTCGGCTTCTACGAGAACGTCGCGCGCGGCTTCCACCGCGCGCGGCGCGTGCTCGCGAAAGCGACCGGCGGGAGGCCGATCCGGTTCCTCGATCCCGTGCTGAGGCGCGCGGACCTCGATCCGGAGAAGAAGGAAGTGTGGATCGCGGACCAGTACGAGCACCCGCTCGAGCGGATGCTGCCGTTCCCCGAGGTGTGGCGCTGGCTCGAGGACCAAGGCTTCGAATGGGTCCGCAGCGTGCCGCCGGCTCCCACGGGCGACGAGATCTTCGAGGCGACCGTCGAGCCGTCCGCGGTCGGGATGTGGATGCGCCGCATGGGCTGGTGCCTCGCGGGCTTCAACGACGAGGACGCGGGCCTGGTCGCCGTCGTCGCGCGGCGTCACCCGCGTTAGCGCGCCCCTCGCGATTCACGATCGCGCGTAGACGCGCTCTTCGACGACCAAGAGATCGAGCGCGCTGCGCTCGAACAAGGACTGCGCGTCGCGCTCGCTGCGCACGGCCGGCTCGCCGCGCGGACCGAGCGTCGTCGAGAGCAGGATGGGCGCGCCCGTGCGCTCGCCGAATCGCGTCAACAGCCGGTGGAAGAGCGGATCGAGCGCGCGGTCGACGATGTGCGCCGCCGCGCGGCCGTCGGCGTGGACCGCCGCGGGAGCGGATCGCTGCGCGGCGGGCTTGCTGCGCAATCGTATCTGTCGCATGCGCGCCGGCCAGTGCGCCGACGCGGGAACGTCGAAGAACTCCGCCGCGCGCTCCGCGGTCACGGCCGGCGAGTACGGCGCGAACTCCTCGCGCCGCGTGATCGACCGCGAGACGTGCGCGGCCGTCTCCGCGCGCCGCGGGTCCGCGAGCAGGACGCGGCGTCCGAGCGAGCGCGGACCCCATTCGCAGCGCCCGCGCACCCAACCGACCGTGCGGCCGTCGACGAGCGAGCGCACCATGCGATCGATGCGCGCGTCCTCGCTCGCGATCTCCTCGCCGGCGCTCTTCGCCTCGCGCGGCGCGGACTCGCCGATGCAGGGATCGGCGAGCGGCGCCGTGCGTCGCGCGGGCTGCGAGACGTTGTGCGCGTAGAGCGCGGCTCCGAGCGCCGCTCCCGCGTCGCCGCAATCGGGCGGCAGGAAGAGCTCGGCGTAGGGACCCTCCTCGGCGATGCGCGCGACGAGCGACGTGTCGTGCGCGAGCTCGCCGCACAGGCACAGGCCGCGCGTCGGCACGCGACGGTGGAGCTCGCGGACGAGCGCCAGGAGCGCCTCCCCGAGCACGGCTTGGAAGCTCGCCGCGAGGTCCGCGTGGCGGCGATCCCCGGACGTGAACAGGATCGGATCGGTCGGGAGCCGCGGCGCGCCGAACGCGCTCGTCCACGCGTTCCCGCACACGAGGCCGCCGTCGAGGTCCGCCGCGAACGCATCGCGCTCGAGCGTGTAGTGTCCGTCGTCCCCGACGCGCAGGAAACGCCGCATGTCGCCCGCGAAGCGCGGCTCGCCGTACGCGGCGAGCGTCGACACCTTCGACTCGCCGCCGGGCGCCGTGAAGCCCAGGTAGCGCGCGACCGCGCGGCTCGCGAGCGCGAGGGAGTGCGGATGGTGGATCTCGCCCAGGAACTCGATCTGCGTGCCGCTGCCGCGCGCGATCGACGTGGTGGCCCATTCGCCGGCGCCGTCGACGCACAGGATCGCGGCCTCGTCGAACGGCGAGAGGAAGAACGCGCTGGCCGCGTGCGCCGCGTGGTGCTCGGTGAACCGCACGCGATCGGCGTCGATGCCGAACTCCGAGGCGAGCTGCGTCTTCTGCCACATGCGATCGCCGAGCCACGTGAAGAGCTCGCGCCCGAAGCTCTTCGACGTGCGCGGGAAGCCCCACATCTGGCCCGCGAGCACGCGCTCGAAGCGGCGCAGCGGCTTCTCGTAGAAGACCCACGCGTCGACGTCGCGCGCGGTGATGCCGGCTTCTGCGAGGCAGAAGCGCACCGAGCGGCGCGGCAGACCCGACTCCCCCGGCCGCCGGGTGAAACGTGCTTCGTCGGCCGCGGCGATCGCGTTGCCGTCGCACACGATTCCGGCGCCGGAGCCGTCGCCGTACGCGGAGACGCCGAGGCACCTCATCCGTACTGCGAACGGAGTGGATCGCCGCCGGACGTCGCGGTGCGCGCCTGCCAACCGGCGGGCGCGACCCGACCCTTCGCGGCCAGACCGAACGGCAGGAGCAGGGTCCAGTACAGGATCCACAGCACCGCGCGGCCGAACGATCCGGCCGAGCGCACGCCGAAGCGCTTCCACGCGCCGATGAAGCGCGAGCCCTTCGCGCGGCGGAGCGCGGCCTTTACCTCGGAGCCGCGACCCTCTTTCTTCCAGCGCTTCAGGAAGTTGCCGGTGTAGGAGATGTGGAACTTCTCGTCGACGAGGATCTCCGCGAAGATCGCGCGCGTCTTCTCGTCGTCGACCGCGGCGTGGTGATCCGCGAACAGCGCGGCCGCGCGCTTCTCGGCGACGTGCAGCATGGCGACGTACGCGACCTCTCCGAGCTCATCGCACAGGCCCGCGGTGAAGAAGCCGTGCGCGTCCTGCTCGGACGAGGATCGCCCGCGCGCCAAGTCGTACGCCCGCAGCGTCTCCTGCGACGGCTCGGGAAGCGCGGCCGTCTGCGACCGCAGCTCGGCTGCGCGCGTGCGAAAGAGCTCCGCGTGACGGCGCTCGTCGGCCGCGTGCAGCTCGAGGCTGCGCCGCAGCTCGGGGTCGCCGACGCAGCGCGCCGCGGCGCTGAGGTCGAGACCGCCGTCCTCCTCGGTCTTCGAAAAGCTGTCGAGCGTGCGGATCTTGCGCAAGGGATCCGCCCACAGGGCGCGCAGCGCGCGTCGATTGCTCATCGGTCTTCTGTCCTCATGGAGTCAGCGTCCGGCTCCGCGCGCCGTGCGTCGAGCGAGCTCAGCTCTTCGAGCGCGCTCCGCACGAGTCCGCCCTCGATCAGCGCCCGGCCGACGGCCCGTCCGGCGATGTCGTGCGCGCGCTCGTTGGCGTGGAAATCCAACGGGTGCACGCGGAGCGAATCGACATCGTGTCCGTCGAACGCCGGTTCGAGGTCGATGCAGGGAATCGACGCGTCCCGGCAGAACTCGCCGACGCGCGCCAGCGGTCCGTGGCTCAACATCTCGCCGTCCCATTCGAAGAGAAAAGGATAAAGCACGACGGCGAACTCGACCTCTGCTTTCTGCAGCGAGTCGCGCGCGGAGGTCAGGAGCTCGCGGCACCGCGCCCAGCCCGCGTGATCGGCGGCGAACCGCTCCGACAGGCTGCGATGGAATCGGTGGAGCGCCGCCTTGCGCGTGAGGCGCGCGGCCAGGAACTCCGCGCAGCGGGAATGCCTCGCCAGCGCGACGAGCCACTCCGGCGCGCCGGCCGGCCCCGAACCGTCGTCGGTGCCCTCCTCCGGCTCTCCCAACGCGCCGTGGAGCCCCGTGTCGTTGACGAAGAACTGGAGCAGCACGAGGTCGGGTCGGTAGGTCGCGAGGCGCTCCTCGATCTGCGCGACCTCCTGCTCGGTGTCGTAGCCGTTGACGCCCCAGTTCATGACCTCGACGCGGAGCGGTCCGAACTCCCGATCGAGCTCGCGCTGCAACGTGCGCGGCCACGTGCGATCGTCGTCGACGCCGTGGCCGAACGTGTGCGAATCGCCGACGCAGGCGATGCGGAAGACGCGCGGTTCCTTCGCGATCGACACGCTCGGACCGCGAAAGCCTTGGTGGTTGATCCGCGCCACGACCTCGATCGGATCCGCGTCCCGCCCTCCGTCGTACGTGAGTCGCTGGACGGCGCCGGGAGCGTTCTCGAAACGAATCCGCGGATCGGCGTGCGGGCGGACCAGCACACCCTGCTCGCGAGTGGGACGCAGCCCCGGGCGCCAGTGGAGGCGCACGAACGCTTCGGCGAGAAGCATCGCGAAGAGCGGCGAGGCGGCCGCGATCTGGAGGCGCGCGCGCTGCGACACTGCTCCCGACGTCGATCGGTCATTGCGCAGGAAGCCCATCGCGCGCCGCGCTCGCGTTCGGAGCGCGGCCTCTCACCGCACGTCCGCAGGAGCACGCCCCTGGACCCGAGTACGCTCGAGACGCGCGGTTCGGTTCAGAGTCCCGGCACGCCGTCCTCGGGGGAGAGGCCGCCCAGCGCCCGATAGGCGCGCGCCCAGTACCCGGCGCGCGTCACGCCCGCGAATCCGAGCAGCGGGAGCTGCACGATCCAGCCCAGCGTGGTCCCCAGCGGCAGCGCGTGGATGGGGCCTTCGACCATCTTCCACAGCAGGAGGATCGAGAGCATCAGCACGAGATCGACGAGGATCGTGCGCGCCGTCGCCCACGCGTCGTTGCGCGCGATGCGCCACGCGTGGATCAGCGCCGAGCCCACCCCGCGGCGGTTCTGCACCAGGCTGTGCAGCGCGAGCTGCAAGAGGACCGCGAGCGCCAGCATGTACATCACGAGGATCGCGATCAGAGGCCCGAGGACCGCGCCGAGGACGAACAGATCGCCGGTGTCGTCGGGGCGCAAGTCGAGCGATCCGACGAGCACGGTGAGCGGAATCGAGAAGGCGAGCAGCGCGACGCCGAGGAGCAGCGACATCTGGATCCACAGGCCGACCGCGGCTAGCGTCAGTCCCTTGCCGGCGCGCCACGTCGCCTTCAGGTCCGGCCGCGACTTGCCTTCGCACGCCGCGCGCCACGCGGGCGGATGCGCGATGCGCGCCAGTCCGGCGACGAGGCGGTAGAAGGGCCAGAACAAGAGGCCGACCGAGAGCATCAGCGTCAGCGCGACGAGGACGGCCGCCGGCAGCGGCATCGAGTCCGCGGCGAGCGGCTCCTGTCGCAGCGAGCTCCATGCGCTCGCGGCCATGTGGGCGATGGGGGAGGTCTCGATCGAGTGGCGCGCGGAGAGCTCGAGGCCCAGGCTCAAGCTCGGATAGAAGATCCCCGCGATCCAGACGAGGCCCGGGCTCCCCGCTTGCTTCGCCGCGTCGCCGAGCGCGTCGATCGCCCGCGACAGCGACCAGCGCTCTTCCGGCGCTCCGACGAGGCGCGACATCGCGCTCTCGTGCGGCGGATGACCCGAGGGATTTTCGGCGCGCGTGGTCATGGCGTCGCGACGACGTCGCGGCTCAGCGGATCGTCTCGAGGGTCCGGCCCTGGCACGCCGCTTCGATCTCGTCGACGGTCTTCGGGATGCCGCGCGTGAGCACGTCGCACCCCGCCGCGGTCACGAGCACGTCGTCCTCGATCCGGATGCCGATGCCGCGCCAGCGCGGATCGACCGTCTCGTCGTCGGGCGCGACGTAGAGACCCGGCTCGACCGTGAGCACCATCCCCGGCTCGAGCGCCCGCGATGCGCCGTCCTGGAGGTACGCGCCGCAGTCGTGCACGTCGAGGCCCAGCCAGTGGCTCGTGCGGTGCATGTAGAAGCGCTTGTACGACTCGCTGCGCAGCGCCTTGTCGACCGGTCCGTCGACGAGCCCCAGCTTCACGAGCCCCGCGCACAGGATCTCGACCGCGACCTCGTGCACCGCGACGAAGCGTCCGCCGGGGCGCACGGCGTCGATCGCGGCGAGCTGCGCCTCGAGCACGACCTCGTACAGCGCGCGCTGGTCGGCGGTGAAGCGACCGTTGACGGGGAACGTGCGCGTGACGTCGGACGCGTAGTACTCGTGCTCCGCGCCGGCGTCGATCAACAGCAGCTCGCCGTCCTTCAGCGCGTCCTTGTTCTCGACGTAGTGGAGGATGCACGCGTTCGCGCCGCCGGCGACGATGCTCGTGTACGCCGGGCCCGTGCTCCCCAGGCGCCGGAACGTGTACTCGACGAGCGCTTCGATCTCGTGCTCGCGCATTCCGGGCTGCGTCGCGCGCATCGCAGCGACGTGCGCTTCGCGCGAGATCGCCGCCGCGCGGCGCATCACGTCGACCTCGGCGGGAGTCTTCTTCAGGCGCAGCTCGTGGGTGTACGGCTGCGGATCGCACAGCTCGAGCGGCGGTTGCACGCCGCTCTTCGCCGAGAGGCGCAGGCGCTCGATCGTCTTGAGCAGATTGCGATCGCGCGCCTCGTCGAGACCGACGCGGTACACGATGCGCTCGTAGTTGCGGAGGAGCTCGGGGAGATCGCGCCACAGCGCCTCGATCGGCCGCGCCTCGTCGACGCCGAGCGCGCCGGGCGCGGAAGCGACGCCGAGGCGCCGGCCGGTCCAGATCTCGCGCTCTCGGTCCCGCTCGCGCAGGAAGAGCACGCTGCGCCGGCTGCCGCTCGCCGCGCGTCCGTTGCGCGCGCCGTCCGCGCCGGTTCCCGGAAGCAGCACGAGCACCGACTCGGGCTCGGCGAAGCCGGTCAAGTACCAGAAGTCGCTGTCGGGCCGAAAACGGTACTCCGAGTCGTGATTGCGGATCTTGTGCTCGCTCGTGGCGACCACGGCCGCCGCGCGCGCGCTCGCCAGGACGTCGAGGAGGCGTTCCCGATGCTGCCGGTACATCGAACAGCGCAGAGGCTAGCGACGCGGCGCCGGGCTCGCCACTTGGACGCGGGCGTGCGCGGCCGCGCGCTAGCTCGCCTTGCCCTTGCCCTTGGTCTCCGTGTGGCCGTTCCCGGCGGCGCTCACGGCTTCGGCGGCGGGCGCGGGCGGGCTGGGCTGCGAGGCGGCGTCCTGCACGAGCTTGCCGAAGTACGCCGGCATCTCGACGCCGCCGATGTCCTTCATCATGTGCATCATCGGCGGGAGCGAGCCGGCGAGGCCGCGCAGGAAGCTCGCGGTCGCGTTCGACTCGGAGCCGGCGGCTCCTCCGGCGCCGTCCCACACGACGATCTTGTCGAACTTCACGTTCGAGATCGCTTGAGCGGCGGTCTTCGACAGCGCCTCGATGTGCTCGAGCATCAGCATCTGGAACGCGGCCTGCGCGCCGCCGCAGCTCTCGACGATGTGCTTCAAGCCGTCGCCCTTCTTGGCGAGGATCTCGTAGTTGCCGCGCGCTTCCGCGTCGAGCTTCGCGAAGATCGCCGCGGCCTCGCCCTCCGCTTCGATGCGGCGCTTCTCCGCGGCGGCCTCGGCCTCGACGATCACCTGCGCCTTCACGGCCTTCGCGATCGCTTCGAGCTCGGCGCGCTTCTGCGCTTCGTTCATCTTCGCCTGCGCTTCGGCGGCTCGCGCTTGCGCGACGTACTGCGCCTCGAGCACCGCGGCCTGGGCTTCGCGCTGACGCGTCTCGCCGAGCTGGTACGCCTCGGCTTCCTTCACGCGCAGCGTCGCGTTCGCCGTCGCCTGCTCGGCCTTGGCCTTGTTCTCTCCGGTGATCGCCTTCGCGTTCGCCTCGGCGACCGCGATGCGCATCTGCCGCTCGGCTTCGCGCAGCTGCGCTTCCTGCTCGTAGGCCGCGGTCTGCTCGCCGATCTGGCGCTCCTTCTCGAGCTCGGCGATGCGGACGGCGCGCTCCCGCTCGGCCTGCTTCGTGCCCATGTCGCGCAGCTTCTCGTTGCTCGCGACCTCGATCATCCGATCGCGCTCGGCCTCGGCGACGCCGATCGCGCCGAGCTTCGCCTGCTGCGCGACCGCGATGTTCGCCTGCTGGATCGCCTCGGCGGCGGCCTTCTTGCCCGTGGCCTCGATGTAGCCGGACTCGTCGCTGATGTCCTTGATGTTCACGTTGATCAGCACGAGGCCGATCTTCTTGAGCTCCGGCTCGAGCGACGTCTGGATCTTCGAGAGGAAGATGTCGCGGTCCTTGTTGATCTCCTCGATGCGCATCGAGGCGATCACTTGGCGCAGCTGTCCGAAGATCATGTCCTCGGCCTGCTTCATCACGTCGGGCGTCTTCAGGCCGAGCAGACGGATCGCCGCGTTGTTCATGGTCTCCTCGTCGATGCCGATCGCGACGGTGAACACGCTCGGCACCGAGACGCGGATGTTCTCGATCGAGAGCGCGCCCTGCAGCGGGATCTCGATCTGGATCGGATCGAGCGAGAGGTACTCGTAGTTCTGGATCAGCGGCCACACGAACGTGCCGCCGCCGTGGAGGCACTTCGAGGTGCGGCCGGAGCGCGTCTTGCCGTAGATCACGAGGATCCGGTTCGACGGACAGCGCTTGAAGCGGCGCGCGATCACCAGCAAGAAGCTGAACGCGATGAAGACGCCGAAGACGACCATCAGGAGCCAGGCGAGATCGGCGGAAACGAGCTCCTGGACGACGAGTGCCGGGAAAACGGGGAGCATGGGGGGGTGGTCCTACTTCAGCGGTTCGACTTCGAACGTGTCGGGTGTGAGCTGACGCACGATGCGCACTTCGCTGCCGGTCGCGAGCTCCGCTCCGACCGTGCACGCGGCGTACTCGACGGTGCGGCCTTGGATCGACACCGTGATCTTGCCCTTACCGGAATTCGCGCCCGGAATTCTGAGGTAGACGCGCGCCGGCCGGCCGACGGCGTTGGCCGGATCGAGATTGCCTTCCGAATAGAGCTTGCGTTGCAGGCTGAAGAGGTACGCGACCGCGAACAGCATCACGAGGCCGGAGACGAGGGCTGCGCCGATGGTCGCGAACGTGCTCCACCCCGCGCGCGATCCGCCCCATCCCGCGAGCCCGAAGAACGCCAGAAAGGCGGCGCCGGTGCGCACGGACAGGAGGCCGAACGCTCCGTCGTGGCCGTGTCCGTCGGCGACGTCGCCGTGCCCGGCGTCGTGATCGGCGTCTCCGCCGCCGAAGATCAGCATCGCGGTTTGCAGCACGAGCACGGTGCCGCCCGCGGCGGCGCAGCCGAGGTACACGGTCTCCATCGTCCAGCTCATCGGGCGATCTCCCTCGTTCGTGTTCCGGCCCAGTCCGTCCGCCGGAACTTGCGCGCCGCGAGAGCGTACCCGTGCGCGCCGGAGCGATTCAATCGCGATCAGCGCGGCCTGGACACCTTCGAGCTCGACGCGAACGCTTCGACGGACGACGCGAGCCACGCGAGCTTGCGCGGTCTCTCGCGCGCGTCGGAGAGATCGAAGCGCACTCCGGACCATTCGCCTTCCGGCGCCGTTTCGCGCGGTCCGAGCACGCGCGCGCGCATCTTGAGCGGGCCGCGCTCGAGGCTCGCGGCGATCTCCTGCGCCAGCGCGCGCTCACTCGGCGGATCGCCGGCGACGATCCATAGGGTTCCGGATGCCAGCTGAGCGTGCAGCTCCTTCGGGAGCTCCGTCGTGAAGCGCACGCCGCGCGGTTCGAATCGGCCGTAGATCGTGTGCGTCGGATCGCCGGGCCGCACCTCGATCTCGTGCGCGATGCGCGTCGTGTCCTGCCGGTACCAATCGACGTACTCCTGCGCGATCGCGTACTCGCTGGGCTCGGGGATGCGCACGGCGAGCCGCGCGGCGCCCCCCGAGAGGTGCGAGATGTCGATCTGCACGCCCTCGGCCTCGACGGCGACCGAGAGCTCGACGATCGCGTCTCCGATCGCGAGCGATTCGAGCTTCATCGCGCGTCGATCGACGCGACCGCTCGGCACGCCGGGCGTGCGCGGCGGCAGGCTCGGCCGGAGCGTCGCGCCGTCCGGCAGCCGTGCGCTCGCTGCGCCGGGCAGGAATCGCGGCAAGAGCGCCGCGAGCCACACCGG
>CAZQHA010000095.1:0-12098 GCA_964592795.1 uncultured Planctomycetaceae bacterium
ACCGCCGGTCCTAGTCCCCACTCGGAACCGTCGGCCTCCTGCTTCGCCACCACGCCGATTTCGCCCGGACCAAGGACGACCTCCCAACCGACGAGGCCCAGACGCCGAGCTTGGGCAGTGGCTTGCGCTCGTATCGCGGCGAGTTCGAGGCTGGCGCCGATGGCGCGATTCTCGACCTGTTCGAGCTCCACTCCAGAAACGATGTCGTCTGGCAGCCCACCCTCCACAGTCCACGTCACCGCGTCTCCCCAAAGTCCGAGGAGAGCGTTGACCGGCTCTCTCGCCTCGACGAGGGCCGCCTCGGCCTGCGCGGAGGCGAGCTTCGCGCGCGCGAGCGCGAGCTGTTCGGCAGTCAGCTCCGGGTCGGTCACGTTGCCGGCTCGGTGGAGTTCTGCCATGAGTTCCACCGACGCCTGTGCCGCTCGCAGCACCTCGCGCTCGACGTCAACCAGCCTTTGGGCTGCACGAACATCGACGAAGGCGCGCTTCACGTCGTGCGCAAGGCGAATGAGTTCCTGGACGATGTGGAGCTTCACTGCTTCGAACTCGGATTCGGCCACGCGCTTTCGAGCTGAGACGAAGAACAGGTCGAAGAACGACTCCACGATCCCCACCTCGATCTCGGTACCGCTTTCGAAGAACTTGGCGTTGGCGGCGAAGACTGGATTCGCGAGCAGTCCCGCCTGCACGAGCTCAGCCGACTCGACGCCGAGCCGGGCGAACGCTGCAGCGACGCTGCGATTGTTGAGAAGCGCGACCTTCACCGCCGCCTCCTCGGTGAGCGGGCGAGCGAGAAGCTCGATCGCCTGTGGAACGATCGATCCATCCTGGTGCGACGCCAGCGCAATCTCGAACCCTGTGCGCTCTGCGAAGAGCGCGCTCACCGCTCGAGTGCTGTGCTCGCGCTGTGTCTTGACGGTTGAGCACCCCGCGGCCGGGAGGCTCGCGAGAACGGCGAGGACTAGATACGGCCTCATCCTCCGTGGCCCTCTCGGGTGGGCTGCGCTTCGCGAGCGGAGTCTTGAGGTGGTGCTGACCGCAACAGATTTGTTCTGTCGGGCCGCGGCGCCTCTTGTGCTCGAGGAGACGCTGGATGGGTGATGGGCGCTTCGGGAATCGGCGGGAGATTCGCGCACCCTGCGGCGAGAAAGATTGGGCCCAGCGCTTGACCGAATGCTCGCATCGAAGTCGTTTGAGTCGAGGGCGCGTTCAAGGCTTCTTCCCCTCTTCTGCCTCCTTCCGAACGGCTTTCTCCCGCTCCTCACTTGCTCGGATCTCCCTGGCTTTCGCCAGGATCTTGGCTGGATCCTTCGCTACCTCTTCGAGAACTTTGGTCGAGGACAGACGGACGATCGTGCTCTCGATCACGACGAACGTGTTCCTCGCAGTCGGTTCACCCGTGACAGGACAGCTCTGGTTCTCCAGGTCGAGGAGCTTTGGGTCGTTCAGCTTCGCCAGAACGAGCTGCGAGTTCTCACGCGCCGTGCCGATGTCCGCCTGACCGCGCACGAAGAACTCGAAGCCTTGAAGGACAATCGTGGGCGAGTCTTTGGTGATCTCGTCACCGGTGACAGGACATCTCTTGTTCTCGACCTTCTTGTCCGTCGGATATGCAGTCCGGTAGGCCGTGGGGACGTCGGCCATGATGTCCTTCACGCAGCCTTTGCAGCAGATGAAGATGCGGCCCATCTCGGTCTCGGCGAAGAGTTTCGTCGAGATCGGCTTGCCCATGATCGGGCACGAGGAGTTGGGGTAGATCGGTGTGCTCGCGGCGGGAGCCTGTTGAGGAGCGAGAGGTTGCTGCTTCTCCTGCGAGGCGGGAAAGAGCAATACGACGATGGCGAGAAACGAATGAAGTGTCATGACATGTCATCAGTTGAGGGAACGTGCTGGGTCGAGACGCCGTGGTCTCGAGGAAGGAAGCTATGGCTCGATGCAGCCCGCACGGACCGAATCGAGAACAGATGCGCGAGCGGAATTCGCCGAAGGCGGCGACCGCATACGCGCTGGCGGTGCTTCGTTCCCGCTAGATGACGAGCGGTAAGTTCCTTCGCCTCCCGGGTGGGTCATGCAACCGATTCACCCGAGGGAGGAATACGCCGCTTCCTAATTGGATGACGCGTGCTTGGAGGAGCGTAGAGGTTGCCGGAAGGTCGGCAATGATGTTGCGGGCCGGACTGTTCGACGGCGTGTGCTTCGCCGTGGTCAGTTTGATGCAGCCGTCGCAGCTCTCGTCGCCGCTGTCCCTCGTGGCGTGCTCAGTGTCGTTGGCACTTGTCCCCTCACCGCCCGCGCAGTGATCGCGCCCGAAGCCGCAGCAACTCGCTCCGGATCCCTCCCCATGTCTGTGGAAGAGCGACGAGATGCCCTGGCAGAGACAAAGCTCGAAGGCAAGCCCCCCTGGTACCTGCATACCGAGGGCGATGAGCGTGAGGACGATGACGCGGAGAAGCTGCATAGCCGCTGTTCCTACGTGCCGCGTTGCCGGAAGGAGAGCGCGCCCGCGTCGAAAGCCGCTTCGAGTGAGCGGTGAACGAAACTCGAGAGACTCAGGGCTAACCCCTTCGAGGGGGGTTGCATGAGCCTTACGGCGACCATGTGATCTCCCAGGCGTTCGTGAGGTTGAAGGGATCTGGAGTGCAGTATGCCGCCGGGTCCCGGTACCACACCTGATAGGTCCTCGTTGCCCCCGGTGTGATCACTTGACCCTTGATGGACATCGGGGCGTTTCCAGGTCCGGTGCACTGCGAGAAGGAACCGGTCCTCATACCCAGGCGCATGATCGATCCACCAGCGCAGCGTAGTCCATCGCCAAATGTCGCACCGAGCCCACCGTTCAATCTCGTCGTTCCTTGGAGATACAGTGCGAGGGTGTTGGGAAGTCGCGAGGCGCTGAGGATGAGCGTGTCGGCGCTGATGCTCGCGATCCCTGATGCGAAAAGAGACCCGCCGAGACCCAGTGAATGCAGGCATCCCTCATCGTTGCCGATCGGGCTTGCGTTCCCGCACGGACAGGGCGTTGCGGACCCATCGCCAAAACAGAACGCCTGACCGTTCGCGGCCTCGAGGATCCTGATCATTTTGGACACCGAAGGAACGCCGCTGTTCGACACGATGAAGAGCATGTAGAAGCCGGGCGGAGCCATCCTCGGGTCGGATGGAGCCGTGATGCTCACGCTGCCTCCCGAGGAATTGACCGTGCCGAGCGGTACGTACCGCTGGCTCATGTTGTTCGAATGGGTGACGCAGGAAAGGCTCACAAGCACGGCGCTGTGCGTCGCGGTCGTGCCGCTGAACTGAACTGTGAACGACGAGCCGTATCCGATAGTCGACGGCGAGGAGACGATCGCGGGCCGTGATCCCGCGAACAGATACGCTGGTGAGTAGATCTCGCCGGTCGGCTGGAAATCGCCGCCTGCCGCAAGCACACGTCCATCGGGAAGCAGGACCGACGTCGAGTGATAGCGGCGTGGGATCGAGTGCGGCGCGACGGAGGTCCAGCTCGCAGTCAGCGGGTCGAACACCTCCGGCGTGAGGACGGGGGTCGGAGTTGCGTCGTTGTCCGAGCGGCCACCGATCACGAGCACCTTGCCATTGGGGAGGAGCACAGCGTTGTGCTCCATCCGCGCGAAGGCCATGTGCGCTGTCGTGGCCCACTGCGGTGACCCCGCCGCGAGGTCGATGATCTCGGCGCTGTTCGTCGGTTGACCGGACCCGCCGTTGTAGCCGCCGACGAGCATGACGCGAGTGAGCGTCGGTGGGAGCATGACCGAACAAGCTTCGTAGCGGCCGGGAGCGTTGGTCGTGTCGATCGGCGTCCAGGTGTTCGAGCTGGGGTTGTACGTCTCGGTGAGAGCGGCAGGGCCGGCCATGAAGACGAGCCCGCTCGGCATGAGATGCAAGAGCGGGTAGTACGGAAGCTGCCTCTGCCCGAGGAGCTGCCAGTTCGTCGCCGAGGCCGGGTCCCAGAGCTCGATGTCGGGATTGTTCGTCGCCGCGACATCGCTCAGTCCCGCCATCGTGAGAACCGTTCCATCCTGGAGCGTGACGTTGGTCGGATACCAGCGGCCTTTCCGCATGTCCTCGACCTGCACCCATTGCTCGGTCCATGGGTTAAATAGGAACGCGAGCTTCGGGCCAGTCAGCGGCGTGAAGGAAAGCGTCCCTCCGGCGACGAGGAGCCTCCCATCCGAGAGGAAGCTGTGCCCCGCACAATCAGGGTTCCAGCCCGGGGGCGGAGCGACGTTCGTGAGGGCAAGCGTCGTTGGATCAAGGATCCAGCCGTGGATACCAGGAACGCCGTGCTCAGCGGAAAAGAGGAGCACCTTGCCGGTCGGAAGCACTGCCGAATGGATCGCGATGAGCGGGAGCGGGAAGGGCGGATCCCACGCACCTACCTGGCTCGGACCCTGCGCCAGCGCAACAGAGGGAAGCGAGCCCAGTGCAGCAGCGAACGCGAAGCTGCGTCGCAATGCGTGGGAGTTCATCGAGTGTGTCTTTCGGTGGCCGTGGAAACTCCGGCGAGACGACTTGGCAAGGGAAGATGTGGCCATGGCTAGCAGCTCTGCAGAACGCTGACGACGACGATCAGGACGACAAGGAAGACGGAGAAGACCCAACCCCGCTTCCACCAGGCACGCGTCTCACGAGCCGACGAGGATGTCTTGCAGCAGTCCTTCATGGTTGAAGCCGCTCGTCAGCGGTGTGCAGTGAGTCCGTACATGCGCCTATCGTGCCTGCTGGGGAGAAGTCCAGCCACCGAGGGCGTATACCAAGTCCTCCTCGCTGACGGCGATGTCCGATCGGAGGTCGTTGAGGGTCCGGCGAGCCTCGATCAGCTCCCGCTGGGCCTCCAGCAAGACCGTCTGGTCCGCGACGCCGGCTCGCAGCGCGCCATCTGCACGTTCGAGGTTGGATCGTGCAAGCGTCACAACTTGCTCGTTGTAGAACGCCGCAAGGTCCCGCGCACGCCGAAGGCTTGTGAGAGCGACTCGCGCCTGGTTGGTCGCCACTTGCTCTGCTTGTTCGGCGCGAGCCTCAGCGGCTCGAAGAGCGGCCTTGGCCTTCTCGACGTGAGCCCGGCCGGTGTCGAAGATCGGAAGCGTCAACCCAACAGCCGGCCCGACCTCCCCGTCCCCGTCGGCGGCCTCGAAGCTCGCACCAACGTCGACTCCGGGCTTGCCTCGTCGCCAATCCGCGGCCGACAGCTCCTGCCTCTTGGCGTCCAGCAGGTAGCGAGCCGCGGCAACGTCGAGTCGTTGCTCCCGCACGCGGGCTTCGAGATCCGACTCGACGAGGTCGACGATTGCCGTGCGACGCGGTTCGGGCTCAGGGACTCCGGCCGTCCAGTCCACGGGCGCACCAGCCATGCCCATCTCAAGCAGCAGGTCGCGCTTCAGGCGATCGAGCTGTGCCGCTTCTCTCTGGACGACCGCCGCGAGTCCGAGGAGTTGTTGCTGGACTCGCGCGACGTCGAGCTCTGTCGCCTCTCCGGCCCGAACTCGTCCCTCCGTGGCCTCGATGGACCGCCTGAGCACTTGCGCATCCTCCTGCGTGAGGTCGAGACCTCGTTGTGTCGCGACGATGCGTGCATGGGTCTGGCGGACGTTCGCCACGAGTCGAAGAGCACGATCCGAGGCCGAGAGCACGACTCGGTCGAGCTCCGCTTGGGCCGCTCCCCTGCGGTAAGGCCGCAACCACACGTCCGTGAACTGTTGGACGATGTCAGCGTCGAACGTGGCATTGCCGCCCTGGAGAGGCAATCGGAACGCGAGGCTGAGGACGGGATTGGGCAACAGGCCGGCTTGCACCAAATCGGCCCGTGCGCCCGCGATCTGCTCGAGTTCGGCGCGCAATTCGCGGTTCTGTCGCAGTGCCAAGGTCGCGGCCTGGTCCGAGGTGAGAGGCGAGCGGCCGTCCCAGATGGCGGCGGGCTCGCCCTCTTTATCCCACGCCGAAGCGAGTCCTGAGCGCTCATTGACCAAGCTCGCCGCTCGATCGACATCGCGCTCGAACTGGACGGACGCGCAGCTTCCCAGAAGCCACGCACTCGCGACCAATGCCGTCCACCGTGTTCGTTCCATCTTCACCTCCGCTCCACGACGACAGAGCTCGCAGTTCCCGATGAAGCTGCGAGCCCGATGAATCGTCAGTGCTTGTGACCTCCACCTTCCTTGGCAGGAGCTCCGTGTCCCTCCTTGACCTCGAACACCACGGGAACGGTGATGATCTTCCCCTTGTGCTGGAACTGCCCCCAGCCCTTGTGGATGCCGGGCGCTTCGAAGTGCGCGTGGAAGTGGACGTCGGGGCCACCCTGCTCGGCTGCATGCGGCTTCGCGTCGTGACCGGGCTCGCCGTGCTCGTGACCCTCGGCCTCCTCGCCCTCCTCGTGCGGGTGACTGTGCACGAAGCTCTTCAAGTCCTGGCTGATGATCACGAGGTGCCCCATCGCTCCGAGATAGGGCTCGAGGTCCGCCACGGGCTTGCCGTCTTTCGAGATCTCGAACACGAGCTCGCTTTCCTGCTCGGTCTGGATCGGTCCAGTCGCCTTGAACGCGACGGTGTAGCCGTCGACCAGCTTCGGCTTGACGGCGTCGACGCGCAGGGGTACGGGCGCTGCCGCTTGCCCCGGTACAGTGAGCGGTGCCGACACGACCTGCTGGCCCACGGCGGGCGGAGTGAAGTCGTGGTAGAGAACGTATTCACCCGCGCTCGGGAAGGTGAGCGACAGCTTGAACGTGCCGTCCTTCTGCATCTCGGGATGTTCGTGCGCGAACCACGACAGGTCCTTCGAGACGGCGAGCACGTGCATGAACATCTCGTGCACCTTCTCGAACTGCTTCGCCGGCTGACCACTCGGGTCTCGGACGGACAACGTCAAGCTCGCGGGCTTGCCGGGTTGCAGCGCCTCGCTCGGCTTGACTTCGACCGTGAATGCATCGGAAGAGAGCTTCTTCAGATGCATCTTGCAGATCGGGCAGTCTCCCGGCCTGGGATAGGTCTTCTCGCCCTCGCACTTCATCGGGCACTGGTAGGTGGCCGGTACGTACTTCTGGAGTGTCGCCTGGAGGGTGAGCATCTCCTGGTAGACCTTCTTCGTCGCCTCGAGATTGCCCGAGTCGCCTGCCGCGTCGATCGGCTCGAACTTGTCGGCCAGCGCCTTGGCTGCCAGATTGATCTCCTTGACGGCCTCCTTGGGCACGCCGGAATCGGCCTTCAGGGCGAGCTGTGCGACCGACTTCGCGACGTCTCGAATGACCTCCGCCTCGGCGTGGACGGCATCGAGCTTCTTCGTCTCGATGAGACGCGCGATGTTCTTCATGCGCGCGTCGATCGCGCGGACGGCCCCGGCGTAGTCCGTGGGCGTGCCCTTCTCGGACTTCTGTCCGTCGTGGCTGTGGCCGTGCCCGTCCTGCGCCGTGGCGCCCCTGGCGAGCGCGAACCCGACGACTGCGACAGCGACGATTCCGAGGATCCAGAGCAGGGGCGAGCGCTTCCTCGCACCTGCGTCGACTTCAGCGGACTTGCAGCAGGACTTCATGTGGCCTCTCCTTCGACTGGTTTGGGTTGGACCTCCGCCGCGACTCGATCGTCAGAACCCACTGCGTGGATTGCGGACTGGCCGTCGATGGCCGCTGCGGAGCTGGAATGCGACTGGACCTCGCGGCGTTCACTGCGATGCAACTCGGCCAGTCGCTCGGCCGCCTTCCGGCCGAAGTGCAGGAACACCGTTGGCGTGACGAAGAAATCGAGGGCCGTGCTCGTGAGCAGACCGCCGAGGACCACGAGCGCTACCGGGTGCAAGATCTCGCGGCCCGGCTCTCCTTCCGAGAGCGCGAGGGGGATCAACGCGAGTGACGACGTGAACGCCGTCATGAGGACCGGCGCCACGCGCTCCTGGCTGCCGCGGATCACGAGCTCACGACCGAAGCTCATGCCTTCCTCGGTGATCAGGTGGATGTAGTGGCTGATCATCAGGACGCCGTTGCGCGTCGCGATGCCGGTGAGGCTGATGAAGCCCACGAGGCTCGCCACGCTGAAATCCGTCCCGGTCAGGTACAGGCTCCCCACGCTGCCGATGAAGGCGAACGGGATGTTGAGCATGATCTGCGATGCCACGGTGGCCGAGCGGTAGGCGCTGAACAACACGAAGAACATCGCCACGAGGCTGCCGAGCCCGAGGATCGTGAGCACTCTGGTCGCCTCGCGCTGACTCTCGAACTGCCCACCGATAGTGAGCGCGTAGCCCTGGGGCATCTGGACGTCCATCGCGATGCTGCGCGAGATCTCGTCGACGGTGCCGCCGAGGTCTCGGCCGCGGACGTTGGCCTGGACGACGATGCGGCGGCGCAGGTTCTCGCGCAGGATCTGGTTGGGGCCGAACTGTTCGACGATGTCGGCGACGTCGGACAGCAGGACGATGGCACCCGTAGGTGAGAGCAGCCGTACGTCACCCAGGCGGGCGAGGTCCTGCGTCCAACGCTCGTCGAGCATGAGCACCAGGTCGTAGGAGCGCAGTCCGTCGAGGACCTGGCTGACGACCTTGCCTTTCATGACGGCTTCGAGCGTGTCCGTCAGGCTCGACGGGTCGAAACCGACGCGCGCCGCAGCTTCGCGTTTCACGCGCAGGTGGACTTGCGGCACGAGTACCTGCTGCTCGACCTGCAAATCGACGACGCCGGGTATGCCTCGCATCGCACCCTGCGCCTGCTCGGCGAGCGAGCGCAGGCGCCCCAGGTCGTCGCCCGAGATCTTCACGACGACTTGCGCGCGCACGCCACTGAGCAGGTGGTCGATGCGGTGACTGATGGGCTGGCCGATCGAGGTGACTACACCTGGTAGCGATTCCAGCCTCGACTGGATGTCGGCGAAGACGACCGCACGTTCGCGCAGCTCCTTCGGAGGAACGCGGGCACCGGCTGGAACGGAAGCCGCAGCGCCGTCGATGTCCTCTTCCGTCCAGAAGTCGACGTCGATCTCGGAATAGTGAACACCCTCGGCGTGTTCGTCTTGTTCGGCGCGGCCAGTCCGCCGGCCGGTGCTCTTCACTTCCGGAACGGCGAGCATCAGCGATTCCGCGGTGCGCCCGTACTCGTCGGACTGCTTCAGCGACACGCCGGGGTCGGAGAGCACGTTGATCGTCGCCGTGCCCTCGTTGAACGGAGGGAGGAACTCCACGCCGAGTCTGGTCACGAGGAATACGCCCAGCAGGACCAACGCACCGCAGATGGCCAACACCTGCTTGGGACGAGGCAGGGTCACCTGGTAGGCCCTCTGTGCGGCGTGCTTGAAGAAGCGCAACACCGGACCGTCCTTCTCCTCCTCCATGCGCTTCATGCGCGGGAGGATCAGCGAGCACAGCGCCGGGGTCACGGTGAGCGAGACCACGAGCGACGCGAGGATGCTCACGATGTAGGCGATCGCAAGCGGTCGGAACAGCCGGCCTTCGATACCAGACAGCGCGAACAGCGGGATGAACACGAGCAAGACCACGATCGTTCCCACCACGATCGCGTTGCGGATCTCGCTCGACGCTTGGAACACGACGTCGAAGACCGGCCTCGGCGACGCGCTGTGGCGGTTCTCGCGCAGACGTCGGTAGACGTTCTCGACGTCGACGATCGCGTCGTCGACGAGCTCTCCGATGGCCACGGCAATGCCGCCAAGGGTCATCGTGTTGACGCTCATGCCGAACGCCGCGAAGACCAAGGCCGTCGCGAGGATGCTCAGCGGGATCGCGGTCAACGTGATGAACGTCGTCCGGAGGTTCTGGAGGAACAGGATCAGGATCAGGACGACGAAAATGCTCCCGTCCCGCAGCGCCTCGAGGACGTTGTCGACCGCCTGCTGGATGAAATGTGACTGGCGGAAGAGTTCCGCGTTCAGCACCAACCCCTCTGGCAGTGTGGGACGGAGCGCTCCGAGCTCCTTGTCGATCCGCTCCGTGAGCTCGCGCGTGTCCGCGGATGGTTGCTTCTGGATCGCCATGATCACGGCGGGGGCGCCGTTCATCGAACCTTCGCCCCGCTTGATCACCGCTCCGGCTTCGACGACCCGCGCGACGTCCTTGACCAGGACGGGGCGGCTGCCGCGACCGTCGCTGCCGACACGGATCGCGACGAGGGAGCTCTCGATGTCCTCGACACTGCGGACGCGACCGATGTTGCGGACGACGAGTTCCTGGCTGGAAGCCACGAGGAACCCGCCGCCGGTGTTCTGGTTCGAGGCGCCGACGGCCTTCTCCAGGTCTTCCATGGAGAGCCCGTAGAGGCGGAGCTTGTCCGGGTCGGCTTTGACTTGGAACTGCTTCAGTTCGCCGCCCATCACCGTCACCTGCGCGACACCCGGGATCGACAGCAGCGCTGGCCTGACGACCCAGTCGGCGAGGCTCCGCGTCTCCATCGGCGGCAGAGTCTTGCTCTGCATGCCGATGAGCATGATCTCGCCCATGATGCTGCTGATCGGGCCCATGACGGGCACGACGTCTGGAGGCAACTTCTCGCTGGCCTGCGCCAGTCGCTCCTGCACGGTCTGTCGTGCGACGCGAACGTCCTCCTTCCAGCCGAACTCGACGTAGACGATCGCCAACCCGAGCCCCGATACGCTTCGCACGCGGTCGACGCCGGGCGACCCGTTCACGGCCGTCTCGATCGGGAACGCGACCTGGGTCTCGACCTCTTCGGGAGCGAGCCCCGGCGCCTCGGCGAACACGACGACGACCGGACGATTGAGGTTCGGCAGGACGTCGGTCGGCAACGTGGCGGCGGTGTAGACCCCGTAGGCCATGAGCAGCACGGCCCCCACGAGGACGAGCGCTCGATGCGAGAGGGACAGGCGGATGATCGCGTTCAGCATGGAATCCTTCGCGATCAGTGCTTGTGACCGTCCGAGCCGTGCTCCGGCTCGGGCTGAGCCGGCTTGGCATCGGCGGTCGGTGAGGCCGCAGCAGCAGGCACGGGCTTCGGCCGGACACGCATCACGCTGTACGCGCCGTGGGCCACGACCACGTCACCGGGAGCGAGCCCCTCCAGGACTTCGACCACACGATCGTCGCCAACGCCTGGGTGAACGTCCTTCTTGACGAACGCGTCCTTCTCCTTGACGAAGACGAAGCTCACCGAGCCGTCGGAGAGGATGGCCCCCCGTGGAACCACGACCGCGGACTTCTCTTCGCGGAGCACGATCGAGGCATCGACGTACATGCCCGCGCGAAGGATGCCTGTGGGATTCTCCGCATCGATGACGACGCGCGCCGTGCGCTTCACGTCGTCAACGATCGGACTCAGGTAGCGCACCGTGCCGGTGGCGACGACCTCTCCATCGACGTCGGTCCGCAGACGGACCGGGTAGGTGGCAGTGGGATCGAGGCGCGCGAGCATCGACTCCGGGAGTTCCCCCTCGACCTGCACGATCGAGTGGTCGGCTACTTGGAGAATCGACGTCCCGGCACCGACTCCCTGTCCGACGACACCATTGCGATCGGTGACGACTCCGTCGATGTCAGCGAAGAGCGTGAGGATGCCGCGCTCGCGGGATTCGCTCGTGTCGCCCTGCTCGAGGATGTCGATCTGCTTGCGCTTCGCGTCGAGACCTGCGCGCACACTCTCGAGCTCGATCGCCTTCTGCTGCGCCTCCGCCCGAGCGCCGATGGCTGCGCGTCGCTTTTCGCTCAAGAGGTTTGCGGCGACCGCACCTTGGTTCTCCTCGACGCGCCCGAGCTCGGCTTCGGCTTGGGCCGCGCGTTCCCGGCTCGACTCTCCGTCGACCTGGAGCAGACGGATCTGCCCCTCGAGCTGCACGAGCTCGGCCCGCAATGAGAGGAACTCTGGCGACGCGACCTCGACCAGGGCGTCCCCCCTCGCGACCCGGTCGCCGACGCGTACCCGGATCCTCACGATCGAACCGCCGATCCGCGGCGCGAGCACGCGTGCACGGTCGGGCTGCGTCCGCACGATGCCCGTAAGGCGAAGCACCTCGACGACCTCGCCGAAGTCGACCTCCGCGGTTTGGAGTCCGATGAGCGCCGCCGCCTCGGGGGTCACGACGCGCGGGGCGTTGATTTCGTAGCCCTGAGTGTCGACCCTGCGGTGGCCTTCGTG
>CAZQHA010000096.1:0-12009 GCA_964592795.1 uncultured Planctomycetaceae bacterium
GGCGCTCGCGCCTGCCGAACGCTTCGAGCGCTCTCTTCAGCGCCGCCGCGCCGAACTCCGGCCACATGCGCCGCGTGAACACGATCTCGGCCCACGCGCACTCCCACAGCAAGAAGTCGGACAGGCGCTGCTCGCCACCGCTGCGCACCAGGAGATCGACGTCGCGAGCGTCGTTCGCGATCAGGCGTCCGAACCCGTCGCGCGGCTCGCCGAGCGCCGCCTGCACGTTGAACCGGCGCGCGGCGCGCACGATCGCGTCGCGCGAGGAGTAGTCGATCGCCAGGCGCAGCGTCAGCCGCTTGCCGCTCTCGGTGGCGCGCTCCGATGCCTCGATCGACGCCAAGAGCTCGTTCGACAAGCGATCGCGGCGGCCGATCACGCGCAAGCGCACGCCGTTCGCGACGCACACCGGGGTCTGCGAGTCGAGGTACCGCTGCAGGAGGTCGAGGATCGTGTCGAGCTCCGTTTTCGGCCGGCGCCAGTTCTCCGACGACAGCGCGAAGAGCGTCAGGTCGCAGATCGGCATGCGGAGCGCCGCGCGAACGACGCGCTTGACGGCCTGCGCGCCCGCGACGTGTCCGGCGCTGCGCGGAAGGCCGCGCTGTTCGGCCCAGCGACCGTTGCCGTCCATGATGATCGCGACGTGCAGGCGGGGCTGAGGCGAGCGTGACATGGCGCGGAGCCGCCTTCGTTCAGCGATCGCGCACCGCGCGGATCAACGACTCCATGTGCGCGAGGTACCGCTCGAGCGAGCGCCGTCCGGCCGCGCTGAGCACGTAATCGGTGCGCGGAACTCGTCCTTCGAAGCTCTTGCGGCACGTGACGTAGCCGGCTTCCTCGAGCTTGCGCGCGTGCACCGACAAGTTGCCGTCGGAGGTGCCGATCATCTCCTTCAGCTCGTTGAACGAGAGCGATTCGTGCACCGCGAGCGCGCTCACGATCGCCAGGCGCAGCCTCTCGTGGATCAGCTTGTCGACCTCGCCGGCGCCGTTCGGGCTCGGGTTGCCTCCGACGGCGCGCAGCAGCGGAGCGGGCGATTTCTTGCGAGCAGGTTTGCGATCACTCATGACGATGCCTCGCGATCCACAGGCCGAACAGGACGTGCAGTCCACCGAATCCCAGCGCCATCAGCGTGTTGCCGAACGTCGGAGAGAGCACGAAGGCGAGCACTCCCAGCGCCATGAACGAGAGCCCCATCAGCGAGACGGGCCGAATCGAGAAGGTGCCGGCGGCGGTGACGCCGACGCCGTAGAGCAGCAGCCACATGCCCGGGAGCGTGCTCGCGTTCCCCGACGAGTACAGGACCCACGTCAGGATGGCGCCGGCGAAGAACGCGGGCGCGAGGCTCATCGCGAAGCGCCAGCCGGGACCGCGCAGCAGCGATTCGCGCTGCATTTTGGCTTGCTGCGCCAAGTTGGAAGCTCCGATCAGCATCGCGAGCAGCGCGCTTCCAACCCAGACGTACAGCCAGCCGCGGGTCGTCTCCGCGCGCGCCGCCAGCGGTGCGGCGAAGAGGGCGACGGCACCCATCAGGACGCCGCCCCAGCCGGGGACCGCCGTGAACGAGACGGCACGTTCCATCGTGCCTCGGATGAAGTGGACGTCGTCGATCGCGCGATCCGCCAGCGAACGCGGCGGAGGCGGGAGCGCGCGGAGACGTTCCGGGGCGGGCATGCTTCTAGGATCCCCACCTCCCCCAGTGCTGTCAAGTACTTTGCGCGGCAGAGCACACCTCCGCGGGCCGTCCGATGCGGAAATCTAGGCTAGGTCCGCGCCGGGAGGGGGCCCTGGAGGTTCTGTAGTCGCCGGAAACCGACGGCGACGAGGTACACGGCGAGCAGGAGCAGCGCCCCGGCCGCCACGGCGTTCGCGAACGCGACGTCGACGCCCTGCGCGGCGCGGACGTTCGCGACCAGGAGCCTCGCGAGAGCCCACATCGTGATCGCGAGCACGAACGCCATCGGGAGCAGCACGAACGCGCTCCTCTTCCCCTCCCCCTTCAGCCATACGCCGATCGCCATCAAGGTCAGCGCGGCGAGCAGCTGGTTCGACGCGCCGAACAGCGACCAGAAGCGCAGATACGAGCTCTCGTCGGCGAGCGTCAGGAAGAAGATCGGAG
Source organism: uncultured Planctomycetaceae bacterium (assembly GCA_964592795.1). Lineage (GTDB taxonomy): Bacteria > Planctomycetota > UBA1135 > UBA1135 > JANLUN01. The sequence continues at coordinate 2,120 of CAZQHA010000096.1, forward strand.
GCGCGATCGTGGTGAGCGTGCCGAGGATCGCGCCGGTCATGCCGCTCCAGCCGAAGAGCTCTTGCATGATGTAGCGGCCCAGGCGCGTCGCGACGTCGAGCGTGTCGAACACGAACGTCGAGAAAGCCATCGCGCCGAACGTGATCGCGAAGGGCAGCTGGTCCTTGCCGACGATCAGCGTCAGGAACTCGCCGATGCCGTTGCCGTAGATCGTGCCCGGCTTCAGCCCCTTCAGCTGCTCCTGCGAGAAGATCAGTACGGTGACGAGCGCGATCAGCGCGACGAACGCTTCCGCGAGCATCGCCCCGTAGCCGACGAAGCGAGTGTGCGACTCGCGCGCGACCTGCTTCGACGTCGTCCCCGAGCACACGAGCCCGTGGAACCCCGAGCACGCGCCGCACGCGATCGTGACGAACAGGAACGGGAACAGCTGACCGCCGGTCGCGCCGCTGTCCCACGTCTTGAACGCGGGCTGCTGGATCTCGTAGCCGCCGAAGAGCATGCCGATCACGCCCAGCGCCAGCGCGCTGTACAGCACGAATCCGCCCAGATAGCCGCGCGGTTGGAGCAACGTCCACACGGGCAGCACGGACGCGACGCCGCAGTAGGCCATGATCACGATCGCCCAGGTGGTCGGTGTCGCGACCAAGATCGTGGAGCACTTCGTGCCGAGCCAGCACACGGCGAACGTCGCCGGCACGAAAATCAGCGTCAGCAGCCACAGCGGCGGCTGGAGCACGCGCTGAAGGACGCCCATCACGACCGAGAGCGCGAGGTACATCACGCTCGCCGCCGCGACCGCGCCGCCCGGGTTGAAGCGCGTGCTGTCGGCCAGCTCCTCGGTCCCGCGCACGAAGCTCCCCGCCGTGATGTCGGTGAACGCGACGATCACGTAGATCAGCGCGATCCAGATGAACGCCATCATCGCGCGTCCGGCAGGACGGCCGAGGCGCTCGCGCGCGATCTCGGCGACCGAGCAGCCGCCGTGGCGCACCGACGCGATCAAGCTCGAGAAGTCGTGCACCGCGCCGATGAACACGACGCCCAGCCCGATCCACAGGAGACACGGCAGCCATCCGAAGAGCTGGCACGCCAGGATCGGCCCGGCGATCGGCCCAGCGGCCGCGATCGCCGAGAAGTGCTGCGCGAACAAATAGAAGGGCGGCGTCGGGACGAAATCACGCTCGTCCTTCTTCGACCATGCGGGCGTCGCGCGGCCGTCGTCGAGCGCGAACTGCCGCGCGACCCACGCGCCGTACAAGCGGTATCCCGCGAACAAGAGCAACAGGAAACCGACTCCCAGGACGGGCAGGCTCACGCGCGTAGCACAACGTCCGTGCACCGGTGGCGCAAGCCCGGCATACTCCCGCGATGCGCATGCCGCTGCACGTCCGCATCCTCGTCGGAGCGGTCCTCGGCATGGTGCTCGGCGTCGCGGCGTTCAGCGTGTTCGGCGATTCGCCGGCGCTCGAAGGCTTCGTCAAGTACGTCACGCAGCCGATCGGGCAAGTCTTCCTGCGCCTCTTGCTGATGCTCGTCGTGCCGCTGATCTTCGCGGCGCTCGTGCTCGGCGTCGCGGGCCTGGGCGACATGAAGAGCCTCGGACGCGTCGGGCTGAAGACGCTCGTCTACACGGTGGTCGTGTCGACGATCGCGGTCGTGATCGGTCTCACGCTGGTGAACGTCCTGCGCCCGGGCGAAGGGCTTTCCGAGGAGACGCGCGCGCGCATGGTCGTCGGCGCGAAGGAGCGCGCGGCGGCGATCTCGAGCGCGCCGGCGCCGAAGCTCGGCCTCGACCTCCTGATCCAGATCGTGCCGGACAATCCGGTCAAGGCGGCCGCGGGCGGCGACATGCTCGCCGTGATGTTCTTCTCGCTGATGGTCGGCGTGGGCGTGTGCTTGACGCGCACCGACGCGGCGCGACGCTTCGAGGAGGCCGTGCAAGGCCTCTACGACGTCACGATGCGGCTGATCCACGTCGTGATCTCGTTCGCGCCGATCGGCGTCGGCGCGCTGCTCTTCACGCTGACGGCACAGCTCGGGCACGAGATCCTGATCCAGCTCGCACGCTACGTCGGCGTCGTGCTGCTCGCGCTCGCGATCCACCAGTTCCTCGTGTACTCGCTGGCGGTGCGCGTGCTCGGCGGCATGAGCCCGGTGCGCTTCTTCCGCGCGATCCAAGCCGCGATGGTGACCGCGTTCTCGACCGCGTCGAGCAACGCGACGCTGCCGACGGCGCTCCAGGTCGCGGAGGAGAACCTGCGCCTGCCGACGCGCATCAGCCGCTTCGTGCTGACGATCGGCTCGACCGCCAACCAGAACGGCACGGCGCTCTTCGAAGGAGTGACCGTGCTCTTCCTCGCGCAGTTCTACGGCGTGGAGCTCGCTCTCGAGCAGCAGATGCTCGTCTTGTTCATCTGCATCCTCGCCGGCATCGGCACCGCGGGCGTGCCGGGCGGATCGATCCCCGTCATCGCCGTGATCCTGAACCAGGTCCACGTGCCGGTCGAAGGACTGGGCCTGATCCTGGGCGTCGACCGCTTCCTCGACATGTGCCGCACGGTGCTCAACGTCAGCGGCGATCTCGCGGCCGCGGTCGTCGTATCGCGCGGCGAGTCGAGCGACGCGCCCACGCCGCGCGAAGTCACTTGATCGTCGCGGCGCCGGCCACCGTCGGCACGCACACGACGCTCGACTCGGCCAGGTCGATCACGCCGTGCGAGATCGAGCCGTGCCACACGCGACCGAGACCGGTGCGCTGGTGGCTGCCGACGACGAGGAGATCGGCCTTCTCCTCGGCGGCGATCTGCACGAGGTGATCCGCGGGGCGACCGAGCCCGCCGACGAGCACGAGCTCGATCCGCGAGCCGCCGGGCAACTGCGCGAGCCGCGGCTCGAGCTCCTTCTTGAGCGCCGCCTCGACGTCGGGATGTCCTTTGCCGATCGGGAGGCCCGAGGTGCCGACGTGGGCCGGCAGCTTGAGCCGCTCGCGCACTTCGGGCGGCCAATACACGTGCGCGCCGACGACGCGGCAATCGAAGAGACGCGCGTACTCGTCGACCCAACGCACCGCGGCGTCGGACGTCTTCGAATTGTCGATGCCGACGACGATCGTGAGCTTGCGCTGGTTGCGCAAGCCCGCATCGAGCGTCTCCGCGCGCCGCACGATCCACACCGGGATCTTGGAGATCTGCGCGACGCGATCCGCGGTGCTGCCCAGGCGCCACAGGAGCGACGATCGCCGGCCGAGCGCGGCGACGACGATCAGCTTCCCTTGCTTGCGCTCGGCGTACGCCGTCAGCGCCTCGTCGGGAACTCCGGCGACGAGCTCGGTCGTGATCTTCACTCCGTACGGCGCGAGCTTCACCGCCTCCTCGCGCAGGCGGGCGCGCAGGCGCTCGATCTCCTCGTGGACGTGCTTGCGCAGCGGGCTCTCGGGCTGGACCGCGGGATCGAGCACGATCTGCTCGGCCCCCGCGAGCTCCACGACGTGGACGAGCGCGAGATCGGACTTCGACCGCAGCGCGATCAGCGCGGCGGTTTGCGCCGCCTTGTGCGCGGCTTCGGTGAAATCGGTTCCACAGACGATCGTCATCGGAGCCTCCTCGGATCTACTTCTGAGTCACGATGCGCGAGCGGATCATCGACGCAACGACCGCGACGAGCAGGATGCCGACCACCGTTCCGAGCGCCACTTGCACGGGCAGTTTGTACCAATGCGCGATCAGCATCTTCACCCCGATGAAGATCAGGATGAGCGAAAGGCCGTACTTCAAGTAGTGCAGGTAGCGCAGCAGACCGGACACCGCGAAGAACAGTGACCGCAGGCCCATGATCGCGAAGATGTTCGACGTGTAGAGGATGAACCGGTCGTGCGAGATGCCCAGCGCGGCCGGAACCGAGTCGACCGCGAACAAGACGTCGGTCGTCTCCACCACGAGAAGCGCGAGGAACAGCGGCGTCGCGAGCCGTCGGCCTTCGCGGACGACGAAGAACTTCGAGCCCTCGTACTCGTCCGTCACCGGCAAGAACCGCCGCGCCAGGCGCAGCATGATGTTCTTCTCGGGCTCCATCGAGCCTTCCTTCTGGAACAGCAGCTTGATGCCGGTCAGCAGGAGGATCGCGCCCAGGACGTAGATGGTCCAGTGGAACTTCTCGATCAGCGCGACGCCGACGAGCAGGAAGACGCCGCGCATCGCGAGCGCGCCGAGGATGCCCCAGAACAGCACGCGGTGCTGGCAATCGCTCGGGATCGCGAAGTACGAGAAGATGACCAGGAAGACGAAGATGTTGTCGACGGAGAGCGCGTACTCCGTCAGGTAGCACGTCAGGAACTCGACGGCCTTGTCGGGCCCGCGCTGGAAATACACGAGCACGTTGAACCCCAGCCCCAGCGCGAGCCACACGCTGGTCCACGACAGCGCTTCCTTGACCGAGACGTCGTGCGCCTCGCGGTGGAAGACGCCCAGGTCGAGAGCCATCATCCCGACGACGACGACTCCGAAGATCGTCCAAAGGATCCAGGGGTCCATCGTTCAGTGCATCATCCGTAGATCAGGAGCCGAATACCGGGAGGAAGACGTTTCGTGAGCCCGGCGAGGACGTGTCCGCGCAGCAAGTGGTAGAACGCGCCGCGCTGGCTGACGCCGATCATGATTCCGGTGACTCCGAGCGTCTCGGCCGCACGCAGGATGCCTTCGACGGCGTTGTACGAGACCGTGTAGATCGGAATCAACGTCATCCCGTCGTTCTCCGCGGCGCGCGCGGCGGTCTGCAACGCCTCGACTCCTTCTTCCTTGGGCTTCCATTCGGTCGTGCGTACGAAGAGTCCGGTTCGTTCTTCGACGTAAAGCGCGTAGAGAGTCCGTCCGCCGCGCCCCCTCTCGCGCGCGAGCGCTTCCGACACGAGTCCCGCGTTCGGGGTCCTTAATGCGATCAAAGTGCTCGCGGGGTAGAGGCGCGTGATCGCGTGAGCTTGGTTGAGGCTCAGGATCTCGAGCTTCTGGTCGACCTCCAGCCGCTCCTCCGACTCCAGGATCCGCGTCGGCGTCTTGCGCGCGATGAACGGCAGCATGTAGAAGAGGTCCGCGAACCATTTCCGGCGCGTCCCGACCGCCAGCACGAGCCCCAGCGCGACCAAGCTGCATCCGAAGAACGTCGCCGACTGCTTCTCGACGATGTTGATCGCCCAGGCGACCAGGACCACCGCCGTCGTCGCCAAGCCGATCCAGTACTTCCATCCGCGGATCTTCGCACGCCAACGGAGGACGTCGAGACCGGCGGAGCTGAGCACGAACGCGCCCAAGAGGCCGAACGCATACATGTCGCCGAGCGTGACGAGGTCGCCCTGCGTGAAGTAGATCACGACCACGGGCACGATCGTCGCGACGAGGATCGCGATCTGCGGCGTCTCGAAGCGCCGGTTGCGCTTGGCGATCGCGGAAGGCATGAACCCGCGCTCGGTCAGCGCGAGGAAGACGTGGTAGCCGCCGATGATCGCCGTGTTGGCCGCGAACAGGAGCAGCGCGGATCCGGTCATCACCACGGCGAACTTGATCGCCTTTCCGCCGAAAGCGCCGCCGAGCTCCGAGATGAAGTGCTCGTGGTTCGCGCTCTTGATCATCTCCGGGAGCAGGGCGATCGCGAACAAGGTCAGCACGGGCGACGTCGCGAGCATCGAGTAGATGACGTAGCGCATGCCGCGGCTCGCCGTCGCCTTGATCGGGAGGCGCATCGCCGGACTGAGCTGGCTGATGCTCTCGAGCCCCGAGAACGCGAGCCACGCTCCCGCGAAACCGATCAGGAAGGTGCGCGGCGCGATCTCGTTGACCTGCGCGAGGTTCGCCTTCACCGCGTCCCACTGCGCCGGTCCGAAGCTGAGCGCGACGAACCCGATCACGACGAGGTTCACGCAGAACGCGCCGGACGCCATCACGAGCGACAGCCAGGCGCTCTCGCGGATGCCGATCGTATTGACGATCGCGAGGAAGAGCAGCGTGCACACCGCCATCGCGACGACGTGGTGCTCGAGCCAGGGGAAGACGCTGCCCAGGTAATGGATGCCCGAGACCGAGGAGATGGCGGACGTCAGGAAGTAGTCGACGGTGATCAGGAGCCCGCCGATGCACCCGATGATCGGCGTGAACGCCTGCGTCGCGATGCTGACCACGCCGCCGCCGTCGGGGTTGCGCCAGCAGATCTCGATGTACTTAGACGCGAGGAAGAGGAAGCCGATCGTCGCCGCGGCGACGTAGATCGGCGCGGTGTTGCCGACCTGCTTGTAGAGGATGCCCGGCACGTAGTAGATCGACGTGCCGATGTCGCAGAACACGACGGCCCACACGAGCAGCGGCGTGAGCTGGCGGAGATTGGACTCCGGGCCGTGCGGCGAATGTTCGATCTCGTCGCCGGCGTGAGCAGTCGAAGCGGCTTTCACCGGGTGGGCGAGGGGGCGCGAGGTCGTGGGACGTGCGAGATCGAGCGGCGGCTCGGCGACATCGAAGGCGGATAAGATACGGGCCGCTGTCCCGATTCCAACGAGAACCGGTTTCGCTTGACAACGCGCGTCGCTCCGTCGCGCGCACCCGCCCTGTCCGCGCGAAAGGTGAACCTCGCGAAGCGAGCCCGGGTGGTGGGCCCCGCAGGACTCGAACCTGCGACCAAGCGATTATGAGTCGCCTGCTCTAACCGACTGAGCTAGAGGCCCGGCGCGCGGATGGTATCGCGGGGCACACGGCGCGGCCACGCGGTCACCGGAGGGCGCCGCTAAACTGGCGGCCCACATGCCCCCCACTCGCCCCGCGCACAGGATCGCGCTGATTCCATTCCTTCTGGTCCTCGGCTGCGCATCGGGCGCCCCCGCGAGCGCGCAGTCCGGGCCGCCGGCCAGCGTTCCGGTCGAGAGCGCGCGCACGATCCGCTTCGGCGACGCGCTCGCCGGCCGCACGCTCGAGCCGATCTTTCCGGACACGAAGTACGACCCCGCGATCCCCACGCCCGACTCGCAGCTGCGACAACCCCTCGGAACGTTCACCGCGCACCACTCGGAGATCGTGAGCTACCTGCGCGCGCTCGAGAGAGCGACGCCGCGCGTGCGCGTCGCGACGTTCGGCCGGACGCACGAAGGCCGCGAGCTGGTCTGGGCCGCGATCGGCTTGCCCGAGAGGATCCGCGACCTCGATTCGATCCGCGCGAGCCTCGGCAAGCTCGCCGACCCCCGGCAGGCGAGCGGCGCCGAGATCGATCGCATCGTCGGCGAGACGCCCGCGATCGCGTGGCTCGGCTACAGCATCCACGGCGACGAGATGTCGGGCTCCGATGCCTCGCTGGCGGTCGCGTACCACTTCGCGGCCGGCACGAGCGCGGACGTCACCGATCTCCTGGAGGACGTCGTCGTCGTGATCGATCCGTGCCTCAACCCCGACGGGCGCGAGCGCATCCTCTCGATGCTCGAGCAAGGGGCGGGCTACGTGCAGAACCTCGACCACGACAGCATGAACAAGGGGCGCTGGCCCTACGGTCGCGGCAACCACTACCTCTTCGACATGAACCGCGACTGGATCTTCGGCACGCAGCCGGAGACGCGCGCGCGCTGGAGCGCGATCCAGTCGTTCCACCCGCAGCTCCTCGTCGACGCGCACGAGATGGGCGCCCTCGATTCGTTCCTCTTCTATCCGGCGACCGATCCGATCAACCCGTTCTTCCCGGCCGCCTCGCGCAAGTGGTGGCAGCGCTTCGGCGACGAGCAAGCCGCGGCGTTCGATCGCCACGGCTGGAGCTACTACACGCGCGAGTGGGCCGACGCCTGGTACATCGGCTACTCCGACTCGTGGGGCAACTTCAACGGCGCGATCGGCATCCTCTACGAGCAAGCACGGTTCATGGGGCAATCGGTGCGACGCCCGTCCGGCGAGATCGCGACGTACCGCGAAGCGGTCCAGCGACAAGCGGTGAGCAGCGTCGCGAACGTGGCGACGCTCGCCGCGAATCGCCGCGAGATCCTGAAGGACTACGTCGAAGCTCGGCGTCACAACGTGTCGGCGGACGGGCCGGGCGGCGGGCGCACGCTCGTGATCGTCCCCGGCCGCAACGCGGATCGGGAGAAGCGGTTCATCGAGATGCTGACCGGCCAGAGCGTCGAAGTGCACCGCGCGGACGCCGCGTTCACGGCGAAGAACGTCGAGACGATGTTCGCGGGCAAGCAAGCCGAGCGCACGTTCCCGAAGGGCAGCTTCCTCGTACCGTCGCGGCAGCCGCTCGCCTCGCTCGTGCTCGCGATGCTGGCGTTCGACCAGCGCTACGACAGCGCGTCGTTGAACCGCGAGCGCAGGGAGCTCGAGCGCAAGCGCCGCTCGAAGAGCTACGACGTCACCGGATGGTCGCCGGCGCACGGATTCGACGTGGAGGCGTACTGGTGCGACGCAATCGACGTCGCATCGAAGCGCGTCGAGACGCTCGATGCGCGACCGAGCGGCGTGGTGCCGCCTCCGCGCGCCGAGGATCCCGTCTACGGCTGGGTCGTCGACGGCGACCAGGACTCCGCGGTCGTCTTCGCCGCGCGCGCGATGGAGCTCGGCTTGCAAGTGCAGCTCGCCGACGAGCCGTTCTCCGCGATGGGCCGCAAGTTCCCGCGCTGGAGCCTGCTCGTCCGCCGTCACGAGAACGGCGAGAACGTCGCCGAGCGCGTCGCCGAGGCCGCGCGCGCCGCGGGCGTCGAGGCGATCGCGACGTCGACCGCGCGCAGCCGCGACGAGGGCCCCGATCTCGGCGGACAACACTTCGATCTGCTCGCGCGACCGCGCGTCGCGCTGCTCTCGAACGCGCCGGTGGGCGCCGACTCGTTCGGACACACGTGGCATCTGATCGACGCGGAGATCGGCCTGCCATGCACGCTGATCGACGCGCAAGCCTTCGGCTCGTACGACATGCGCCGCTACAACGTGCTGATCGTGCCCGAGGCGTGGGGCGACCTCGCCACGATCCTGAAGTCGAACGCCGATGGGCTGCGCACGTGGATCAAGAGCGGCGGCACGTTGATCGCGAGCGGCTCGGCGGCGGCGACGCTCTGCAACAAGGAGCTCGGCATCAGCTCGGTGCGGCTGCGGCAGGACGCGCTCGACGATCTCACGAACGTCGCCGTGTCCGTCCGGCGCGAGCGCGAGGCGGGCAAGACGCCGGTCGACGAAGCGGCGCTGTGGGGCGACGGTGCCGCGAAGCCGACCGAGAGCACGGATGCGAAAGCGACCGCCGCGACTCCGAGCGAGGCCGCGCCGGCCGCGGACGACCCGAAGAAGCCAGACGACGCGAAGAAGCCAGACGACGCCCAGACGCCCGCCGCGCCGGCCGCGGAGACCGACGCGAAGCGCCGCGAGCGCTATGCGCGCACGTTCTCGCCTCACGGCGTGATCTTGCGCGGCGAAGTGAACACGGACCTGTGGCTGACCGCCGGATGCCGCGACGAGCTCGGCGTGTTCTTCGACGGCTCGAGCGTGTTCGTCTCCGAGCTCCCCGTGCACACCGCGGTCCGGTTCGCCGCGGCCGACCGCCTGCGCATCTCCGGCCTCCTGTGGCCCGAAGCGCGCGAGCGCATCGCCGACTCCGCGTACGCGACGATCGAGTCGTCGGGAGCCGGTCAGGTCATCCTGTTCGCCGCCCCGCCGGAGTTCCGCGCGTGGTTCCCGGCGACCGCGCGCCTCCTCGCGAACGCGATCGTGTACGGACCCGGTGTCGGAGCGAATCAACCCGCCGATTGGTGAGTCCGCCGCGCTATCCTGTCACGACCACCAACACCCTCGCAGGACCCCATGGACAAGAAGCAAACCACCGAGATCGTCGAGCGCGCCTGGAACGAGTCGATCGTCCCCGCGATCACCGAGTACATCAAGATCCCG
>CAZQHA010000097.1:0-11900 GCA_964592795.1 uncultured Planctomycetaceae bacterium
TGGGGGCTGCCCAAGGATCGCTTGTGGGTGACGGTGTTCGGGGGCGACGAGAAGGACAAGCTGCCCGCCGACGTCGACGCCGAGCGCATCTGGATCGAGAAGGCCGGCGTCGCGAAGGAGCGGGTGCTGCGGTTCGGCCGCAAGGACAACTTCTGGGAGATGGGCGAGACGGGCCCCTGCGGCCCGTGCACCGAGATCCACATCGACCGCGGCGCTCCCGGCTCGAACCCGATGGACGGCGCCGACAAGAAGACCGGCGTGAACGCCGGCAACGAGCGGTTCATGGAGATCTGGAACAACGTCTTCATGGAGTTCAACCGGCTCGACGACGGCTCGCTGCGCAAGCTGCCGGCGCAGAGCGTCGACACCGGCATGGGCTTCGAGCGCGTCCTCTCGGTGCTGCAGGCGAAGCGCAGCAACTACGACACGGACCTCTTCACGCCGATCTTCGCGCGGCTCGAGACGCTCGTCGGGAAGAAGTACCAAGCCGGCCAGAGCCGCTCCGACATCGCGTTCCGCGTGTGCGCCGACCACGTGCGCGCCGTGACGAGCGCGATCGCGGACGGCGCGCTGCCCTCGAACACGGGACGCGGATACGTGCTGCGCCGCTTGATCCGCCGCGCGGCGCGCTTCGGACGTCAAGAGCTCGGCGCGGAGGATCCGTTCCTGTTCGAGCTGGTGCCGACCGTCGGCGAGATCCTCGGTGACACGTTCCCCGAGATGCGCGCGCGCGCGCAGTTCGTGCGCAGCGTCGTCGAGGAAGAGGAGAAGTCGTTCGGGCGCACGCTCGGCCGCGGGCTGGCGCGGTTCGCGGAGCTGCGCGCCAAGGTCAGCTCGTCGGGCGCGAAGACGATCCCGGGCGAGGCGGCGTACGACCTGTACGCGACGTACGGCTTCCCGCGCGACCTCGTCGACCTGATGGCGCGCGAGCACTCGCTCGCGGTCGACGCCCAGGGCTGGGACGACGCGGAGAAGTCGCACCAGGACGCGAGCCGAGCCGAGGGCAAGTTCAAGCAGCTCATGTCTGCGGAAGAGCTATCGGGCATCGCGCCGACGCGCTCGACGTACCACACGGAAGGGACGTCGAGCGCACGCGTCGAGACCGAGCTCGTGTTCTTCGCCGATGCCGTGGGCGATCGCCCGGCGCGCGCGGTGCTCGCGGAGAGCCCGTTCTACCCCGAGGGCGGCGGTCAAATCGGCGACGCGGGACGGATCACCGACCCCAGTGGTCGCTGGCGCTTCGAGGTCGACGACACGCGCCGGATCGGACCGGTGATCGTGCACCTCGGTCGCTCCGAGGGAACCGCGCCGGTCGGCCGCCGCGTCGTCGCCGAGGTCGATTCGGCGCGCCGCGACAAGACGCGCAAGCACCACACCGCGACGCACTTGATGCACAAGGCGCTCAAGGAAGTGCTCGGCGAGCACGTGGGACAGCAGGGCTCGTACGTCGGGCCCGACCGCTTGCGCTTCGACTTCACGCATCCGCGCGCGGTCACGCCGGAGGAGATCGAGAGGATCGAGCGCATCGTCAACGAGCGCATCTTCCAGAATCCCACGGTCCGGACGACGGTCGAGGACCTCGAGGCTGCGAAGGCGCGCGGCGTCGTCGCGATGTTCGGCGAGAAGTACGACGCGAAGGTGCGCGTGCTCGACGTCGGCGGCTGGTCGCTCGAGCTGTGCGGCGGCACGCACGTGCGCGCCACGGGGGACATCGGCCCGTTCGTGATCACGCTCGAGCGCGCGATCTCGGCCGGTGTGCGCCGCATCGAAGCGGTGACGGGACCCGCCGCGGTCGAGGAGATCCAACGTCAACGTCGATTGATCACCGGCACCGCGCGCCTCCTGAAGACCGCGCCCGAGGAGATCGAGTCGCGCATCGAAGCGCTCCAGACGCAGGTCAAGGAAGCGAAGAAAAAGGGAGCGACGAGCTCCGCCGGCGGGATCACGGCCGCGCTCGAGACCGTGACGAAGGGCCTGAAGACGTCGCACGGAGTGTCCTACGGCGTCTTCGATCTCGAGGGCCTCGACCAGAAGTCGGTGCGCGAGCTCGCCGACAAGCTGAAGGGCACGGTGCCCGCCCTCGTGCTCTCGCTCTTCGGACGCGAAGGCGAGCGCGCTCCGCACGTTCACGTCGTGCAGAACGTCCCCGCGGCGGCCAAGCTCTCCGCGGGGGACTTGGCCAAGCTCGCCGTCGCGTCGGTCGGCGGCGGCGGAGGCGGCAAGCCCGACCTCGCGCAGGGGCAGGGGACGAACCCTTCCGCCGTGCCTGAAGCGATCGCGGCCGTGTCCGCCGCGATCGAGACCGGGCTGGCGCGCCTGTGAGCGCGGCCGCGTTGACAGCGCTCCGCACCTCTGGCTAGCATCCCGCGCTTCCAAAATCGCCGCGCGCGACTCGAGAGACCCCCATGCCGAATCCCAAACGCCGACACTCCAAGCACCGCAAGCGCATCCGCCGCTCGCACGACGCCCTGACGGTCACCGTCGTGAACCACTGCCCGCGGTGCAGCGCCGCGGTCAAGCCGCACCGCGTGTGCGACAACTGCGGGTACTACGGCTTCGACAAGGGCGGCCAGAAGGGCACCGAGGTCATCGCGAAGGAAGAGGTCTAGCTCTTCCGCATTGCTGACCCAGATGCTCGCCACGCGCATCGCCCTCGACGTCATGGGCGGAGATCGCGCGCCCGACGCCATCCTGCGCGGCGCGATCGCGGCCTGCTCGCCGCTCGGCAAGCTCCGCATGGCGCCCGAGCGCCTGCTCCTCGTCGGTGACGAGAAGCTGATCCGGTCGCGACTCGCCGATCTCGGCGGCGATCCGGGCTTCGCGCTCCGCCACTCGACCCAGGTGATCGGCATGGGCGAATCGCCGGCCGCGGCGCTGCGCGCGAAGCCCGACAGCTCGATCGCCAGCATGATCGCGGCGACGCGCGAGGGTCAGGCCGGCGCCGCCGTGAGCATGGGAAACACCGGCGCCGTCGTCGGCGCCGCGACGCTGGGCCTGGGCACTCTTCCGGGCGTCCGGCGCCCCGGCATCGCGGTCACGATCGACCTCACCGGCCACCCGCTCACGCTGCTCGACATGGGCGCGAACATCGCGCCCAAGCCCGAGCACCTCTACCAGTACGGCGTGATGGGCAGCATCTACACGCGCGATTGCCTGGGCAAGGCCAAGCCGCGCGTCGGCCTGCTCAACATCGGCGAGGAGGAATCGAAGGGCACCGACCTCCTCAAGGCGACCTGGCAGCTCCTGAAACAGTCGCCGCTCGACTTCGTCGGCAACCTCGAGGGCAACGACCTCTTCCAGAATAAGGCCGAGGTCGTCGTCACCGACGGCTTCACCGGCAACGTCGTGCTCAAGCTGATGGAGGAGTTCGCGACGTTCATGCTGCGCCTCTCGATGACCGAGCTCGCGGCGCAAGGCATCCGCGGCGCGCCCGAAGCGCTGGGGCGCGTCAAGAAGAGCGTCGACTACTCCGAGTACGGCGGCGCGCTGCTCCTGGGCGTGGCGGGAATCGTGATCATCGGCCACGGCCGGTCGGACGAGAACGCGGTCGCGAACGCGCTCGGGCTCGCCGCGCGCGCGCTCGACGCCAACGTCAACGAGCACATCGTGCACGGGCTCCAGCAGAGCGCGACCGTCGAGCCGGCCGGGTGAACGCCGCGTCTCCGCCTCGAAGGACGCGAGAGGCTAGAATCCGGGCCCTCGGCCGGTGCAGTATGAGCCCGCCGGCCGGTCCCCGCGCCCGACGACCCGCCCCGGCCGGTGCTCGCGCCGACCGATCCCAAAGGTAGTAGGAGAAGCCTCCGCAGCGCCCCGCATGTCGACACGCATCCCCGTCGGAATCGCCGGAACCGGCTCATACCTTCCCGAGCGTGTCGTGCCGAACTCGTACTTCGAGAAGATCGTCGACACGTCCGACGAGTGGATCGTGCAGCGCACCGGGATCCGCGAGCGGCGGTTCGTCGCTCCGGATCAGGCGACGTCGGATCTGTCGATCGAAGCGGCGCGGCGCGCGCTCGATGCGGCGAAGCTCAAGGCGACCGACATCGACTTGATCGTCGTCGGCACGCTGACGCCGGATCACTTGCTCCCGGGCTGCTCGGCGCTCGTGCAGCGCGAGCTCGGCGCGACGAACGCCGGATCGTTCGACGTCAACGCCGCGTGCACCGGATTCATGACCGCGCTGTCGACGGGGGAGGCGTTCGTCGCCTCGGGCCGCGCGCGCCGCGTGCTCGCGATCGGCGCCGAGTCGCTCTCGCGCTTCATCGACCTGAAGGACCGCACGTCGTGCATCCTCTTCGGCGACGGCGCCGGCGCCGCGATCCTCGCGCCGCACGACGAGTGCAAGCAGGGCGAGATCCTGAGGACGAAGCTCGGCTCCGACGGCACCGGCTACGAGTTCATCCACATGGTCGCGGGCGGCTCGCGCAAGCCGCCGACGCACGCGACGCTCGACGCGGGGGAGCACTACATCCGCGTGCAGGGCCGCGAGGTGTTCCGCTTCGCCGTCACGCACATGAGCGACCTGATCCAGGACATGGTCGCCGGCCACGACTACAGCGAGCTGTGCCTCGTCGTGCCGCACCAGGTCAACCGGCGCATCATCGACTCGGCGCTCGAGCGGCTGGGTTGGAACGACGAGAAGGTCATCGTGAACATCCAGCACTACGGCAACACGTCGGCCGCGACGGTTCCGATCGCGCTCGACGAGGCGCGACGCGGAGGCCGGCTCGAGAAGGGCAAGCTCGTCGTTCTCGTCGCGTTCGGCGCGGGGCTCACGTGGGGCGCCGCGCTGATCCGCTGGTGAGCGCGGAGCGCGGGATCCATCGATGCAAGAAGCCATCCTCTTCCCCGGACAGGGCGCGCAGTTCTCCGGCATGGGCCGCGACTTCTGCGACGCGTTCCCGGTCGCGCGCGACACGTTCCGTGAGGCCGATTCGATCCTGAAGTTCCCGCTGACCGAGGCGTGCTGGAACGCGGGCGACGACGTCCATCGCACCGACGTCGCGCAGCCGGGCATCTTCACGACGAGCGTCGCGATCCTCCGTGTGCTCGAGGAGCGCGGCCTGCGCCGCGATTCCGCGCCGCTCGTCGCCGGCTTGAGCCTGGGCGAGTACACGGCGCTGTGGTGCGCGAACTCGCTGTCGTTCGAGGACGGCTTGCGGCTCGTGCGCTTGCGCGGCGAGGCGATGCAGGACGCGAGCGAGAAGGTGAAGAGCTCGATGGTGAGCCTCATGGGCGCGACGGAAGAGCAAGCCCGCGCGCTCGCCGCGGTCGGCGCGAAGGCCGGCATCTGCTCGGTCGCGAACATCAACGCGCCGGGGCAGATCATCGTCTCGGGCGAGCTCGCGGCGCTCGACGCGGTCGAGCTCGCGGCGAAGGACCACGGCGTCCGCCGCACGCGCCGGCTCACGGTGGCGGGCGGATTCCATTCCGAATGCATGCGCTCCGCGGCCGATCGGCTGAAGCGCGCGCTCGCGCAAGTGCCGATCCGAAAACCGAGCGTGCCTTTCCTCAGCAACGTGACGGCGCTGCCGACGAGCGATCCGGAGGCGATCCGCGCGCAGCTCGCCGATCAAGTCTGCGCGCCCGTCCTCTGGGAGAAGAGCATGCGCTGGGCGCTCGCGCAGGGCATCACGAGGTACCTCGAACCGGGGCCCGGGGAGGTTCTCGCGGGCCTCTTGCGCAAGATCGAGCCGAACGTCGAGGTCCGCTCCGTCGCGACCGCGACGTCGCTCGCCTGACGCCATCCGCGCGGAGCGCACGACGCGTTCGCGCGGGATTCCCGCGCGGTTTGCGTCGGTTGATCCCCTCGTCGCACCCGGCTATAGTCGGCCCGCTTTCGCCGCAACAGAACGCGCCAGACGCTTGGAACCCGACCCTCGTTTCCTGAACGGCCGCGTGGCCCTCGTGACCGGAGCCTCGCGCGGGATCGGCCGTGCGATCGCGGTGCAGCTGGCTCGCCGCGGCGCGAAGGTCGCGGCCGTCGCGACGACCGCGGAAGGTTGCAAGGACACGATCGCGCGCTGCGCGGAGCTCACCGAAGGCGCGCAAGCCTACGGCTGCGACGTCTCGTCGCTCTCCGCGGTCACCGCGCTCGTCGATCAAGTGCAAAAAGAGATGGGCGGGCTCGACGTCCTCGTCAACAACGCTGGCATCACGCGCGATCAGCTGATCCTGCGGATGAGCGAGGAGGACTTCGATCGCGTGATCGACGTCAACCTGAAGGGCACGTGGAACTTCCTCCGCGCGGCCTCGCGCCCGCTGATGAAGTCGAAGTCCGGGCGCGTGATCAACGTCACCTCGGTGGTCGGCTTGACCGGGAACGCGGGTCAATCCAACTACGCGGCCAGCAAGGCCGGCATCGTCGGCCTCACGAAGTCGCTCGCGAAGGAGCTGGCCGGCCGCGGAGTGTGCGTCAACTCGATCGCGCCGGGCTTCATCCGGACCGACATGACGGCGGGGCTCGACGAAGCGGCCGCGAAAGAGCTGTCGAGCCGCATCCCCCTGGGGCGCATCGGCGATCCCGAGGACATCGCGGCGGCCGTGGACTTCCTCGTCGGACCCGGCGGCGCTTACATCACGGGGCAGACGCTGGTCGTCGACGGAGGTCTCTCGCTATGAAAGCGGCCTTGCGCGGCGAACTCTGCCTCTTTTCGTCTTACACCCTTTGATTCCCTGGAGGAGTGCGCGGTGACCAACCCCTCAATCGAAGAACGCGTGATCAAGATCGTCTGCGACCAGATGGGCACGACGCCCGACAAGATCACGAAGGACACGTCGTTCATCAACGACCTCGGCGCGGACTCGCTCGACACCGTCGAGCTCGTGATGGAGTTCGAGGACGAGTTCGAGATCTCGATCCCCGACGAGGACGCCGAGAAGATCCAGACCGTCGGCAACGCGGTCCAGTACATCACGTCCAAGGCCTAAGCTCGCTCGCGAAGCGAGCGAGCGATCCATCGGTGGGGCCGAACGCCCTTCGGCGCCCCCCCCCGCCCTCCTTCAAGCACGGAGCTCTATGCGACGAGTGGTCATCACCGGCCTCGGTACGGTCAATGCCCTGGGCATGGACACCGAGACCTCGTTCTCGCGCATGTTGCGTGGAGAGAGCGGCGTCGGGCTCATCACGCGCTTCGACACGAGCGAGCAGACGGTCAAGTTCGCGGCCTGCGTCGACTGGGACCCGCTGAAGTACTTCACCGCGCCGGATCTGCGCAAGCTCGACCCGTTCACGATGTGGGCGCTGATCTCGACCGACGAGGCGCTGCGCGACGCGGGTCTCGACCCGACCACGGAGACCGAAGAAGCGCGCACGCGCTTCGGCTGCATCATCGGCACGGGCATCGGGGGCATCACCGGCATCGAGTAGCAGCACCACGGCCTGATCGAGAAGGGCCCGCGGCGCGTCAGCCCGCACTTCGTGCCGAAGATCATGGCGAACGCGGTCAGCGGTCAGGTCGCGATCAAGCACGGTCTGCTCGGCACGTGCTTCACGACCTCGAGCGCGTGCGCGTCCGCCGGGCACGCGATCGGCATGGCCTGGCGCGCGATCCAGTACGGCGACGCGGACCTCGTGGTGACGGGCGGCGCGGAGTCGGCGACGACGCCGATGTCGCTCGCGGGCTTCGCCAACATGAAGGCGCTTTCGACGCGCAACGACGATCCGCAAGCGGCATCGCGGCCGTTCGACAAGGATCGCGACGGGTTCGTGATGGGGGAGGGATCGGGGATCCTGATCTTCGAGGAGCTCGAGCGGGCGAAGAAGCGCGGCGCGCGCATCTACGCCGAGGTGAAGGGCTACGGCTCGACCGACGACGGCCACCACATCACGGCGCCCAAGGAGGACGGCGCGGGCCCCGCACGCGCGTTCCGCGAGGCGCTGCGGCACGCGAAGATCGCCCCGCAGGACGTCGACTACGTCAACGCCCACGGAACGAGCACGCCGTACAACGACGCGATCGAGACGCGCGCGATCAAGCTCGTGTTCGGCGACCACGCGAAGAAGCTCGCGGTCTCGTCGACCAAGTCGATGATCGGACACTTGCTGGGGGCGTCCGCGGCCGTCGAGCTCGTCGTCACCGCGCTCGCGGTGCACCGCGGCCAAGTCCACCCGACGCGCAACTACACGACCCCCGATCCGGAGTGCGACCTCGACTACGTGCCCGGATCCGCGCGGCAGATGACGGTGCGCAACGCGCTCTCGAATTCGCTCGGATTCGGCGGGCACAACGTGTCGATCTGCATCGGACGCGTCGACTGATCGCCGATTCCACGTCTGTACCGCCAACGGAATCGCGCCTAGAATCGGAGGTCCGCCCCACGGCACGCCGTGCCACCCGGATGAAGGGGGGGGGCCACTCGCTCTGACCGAAATTCATCGGAGAATCACGTGCAACGCAAGTTCAAGCAGCTCCTGCACCAGTACAAGCTGGAGGTCTTCCACGCTCAACACGACAAGAAGACCGCCGCCGAGATCGCGAAAGAGTGCATGCACGTGACCGACGAGGTCCTGCACGCGAAGTACCACTACCACTTCCAGAAGCTGCCGGACGCCGATCGCGCGGAGATCATCAACATGATCAACAACTACACGCGCGACGCGATCCTCCCGCCCCTCGTCGAGAAGCTCGTCCACCGCCAAGTGAAGATCGAGAAGCGAATGGACGCGCTCGTCCATCTGACGGAGCAGATCCTCGAGACGCTGTCGGCCGATCCCCACGCCGAGAAGGTCTGACGCGAGCGCGGCTCGCCCGTTCATGGAGGTCTTGGAAGCGCGGGTCCGAGCGCGGATCGAGGAAGCCGGCCAATCGCATCTGCTCGCGTTCGCGAGGAAGCTCGACGAGCGGGCTCGCGAGCGCCTCCTCGAGCAGATCGACGCGATCGATTTCAGGCTGATCGCCGAGCTCGCGGGTCTCGCACGCACCGCGGACTCGCCCGCTGGGGCGCCGCAGTTCGCGCCCGCGGACGTGTTCCCGCTCGCACGGAGCGGCGCGGACCAGGCCCGCGCGAAGGCGGCCAGCGAGCGCGGCGCCGAGATCCTGTCGCGCGGCAAGGTCGGTTACCTGCTCGTCGCCGGTGGGCAGGCGTCGCGCCTGGGCTACGACGGGCCCAAGGGGATGTTCCCGGTCGGCCCCGTCACGGGTCGCAGCTTGTTCGAGCTCTTCGCGCGGCGACTGCATGCCGCCCGCGAGCGGTTCGGCGCGCCGGCCGCGTGGTACATCCTGACCTCGTCCGCCAACGACGCGGCGACGCGGACCTATTTCGCCGAGCACGAGTTCTTCGGACTGGATCCCGAGTCGGTCTTCTTCTTCCAGCAAGTGATGCTGCCGGCGCTCGACCGCGAGGGTCGCGTGTTGATGAGCGGCCCGGCGGAGCTCTTCCTCGCGCCGAACGGACACGGCGGCGTCCTCTCGGCGCTGGCGCAGTCGGGCGGCCTGGGCCACGCGCGAGCACGCGGCATCGAGCTCTTCTCGTACTTCCAAGTCGACAATCCGCTCGCGCGGCCCGCCGATCCGCTCTTCATCGGATTGCACGCCGAGGCGCGCGCCGAGATGTCGACCAAGGTCGTCGCGAAGCGTGACGCCGCGGAAAAGGTCGGCGTGATCGGGCGCATCGACGGCAAGCTCTCGTGCATCGAGTATTCGGACTTGCCGGCGGAGTTGCGCGAAGCGCGCACGCGCGAGGGCCAGCTCGTGTACCGCGCGGGGAACATCGCATTGCACGTCATCGATCTCGCGTTCATCGATCGCCTGACGCGCGGCGGACTCAAGCTGCCCTGGCACGTCGCGAAGAAGCGCATGAGCGTCGTCGACGCCGAGGGCCGGCCGGCGCAGGTCGACGGCTTCAAGTTCGAGACGTTCGTGTTCGACGCGCTGCAGTCCGCGCGCGCGAGCGTCACGCTCGAGGTCGATCGCAAGCTCGAGTTCAGCCCGGTGAAGAACGCACAGGGCGAGGACTCGCCGGCGTCGGCGCGCGCCGACCTGTGCCGGCTGTACGCGAGCTGGGTCGAGCGCGCCGGGCTCGCGCTGCCCGCGCCGGGGAGCGACGGCGTCCACCCCGTCGAGGTCGACCCCGTCGTCGCCGAGGACGCGGAGTCGTTCGCCTCGCGCGCTCCACGCCGTCCGAAGGTCACCGAGCGCGGCCATTTCTACGGATGAGCGCCGCGACGGGCAGCCAGAAGACGACCGCGCGTGCCAGCGATCGACTCGCGCGCGCGAACGTCGTCGTCCTGATGGGGGGACGCTCCAGCGAACGCGAAGTCTCCCTGCGCTCCGGCGCGGCCGTCGCCGGCGCGCTCGCGGCTCCCGCCGGCGCGGACGATCGACGCGGGCCCGCGCGCGTGACGCCGGTCGAGATCGATCCGGCCGGACTCTGGCAACTCTCCGGCGAGCGCGTGGAAGCCGGCCCCGCGATCGCGCAGCTCGGACCGCACGCGATCTACTTCCTCGCGTTGCACGGTGGAGAAGGCGAGAACGGCACCGTCCAAGGCTTGCTCGAGTCGCACGAGCGCTGCTACACCGGCTCGGGCGTCGAAGCGTCCGCGCTGTGCATGAACAAGCACGCGACGCGGCTCGTGCTCGGCGCGGCGGGCCTCACGGTCGCGCCGGCGCGGCTCGTCACGGAGGCGCAGTGGCGAGCGGAACCGAAGCGCGAGTTGGCGGAGATCCGCGCGTTCGGGTCCGGCGGCGTGTCGGTGAAGCCCAACCGCGGCGGCTCGTCGGTGTCGACGTTCCTCGTCGAACGCGCCGAGGACGCGCCGCGAGCGATCGAGCAGGTGCTGGCGACGGGCGACAGCGCGCTCGTCGAAGCCTTGGTGCGCGGCACGGAGGCGACGTGCGCGGTGCTCGGCAACGCGCGCGGCGAGCCGCGCGCGCTCACGCCGGTCGAGATCGTGCCGCGCGGGGACGCCTTCTTCGACTACGAGCAGAAGTACAGCGAGAACGGCGCGGACGAGTTCTGTCCGCCGCGCGGGCTCGCGCCGGCGACTTGCGCGCGCCTTTCCGCGCTCGCGCTCGCCGCGCACCGCGCCGCGGGCTGCGACGGCTACTCGCGCACCGATTTCATCGTCCCCCGCGACGAACGCGGCGCGGAGCACGAGCCCGTCGTGCTCGAGATCAACACGCTGCCGGGCATGACCGCGCGGTCGCTCTTGCCGCGGGCGGCGGCGATCGCGGGCCTCTCGCTGCGCGATCTGTGTCTCGAGATCCTGGCGCTCGCGCTCGACCGACACGGGGCGTCGCGATGAGCGCGCGATCGTCGATCCGAGTGTGCGTCGTCGGCGCCGGAGGGCGGATGGGGCGCTTCGCGAGCGAGCTCTTCGCTCGAACCCCGGGGTTCGAGCTCGCCGGCGAGATCCGGAGCGGCGACGATCTCGCGGCTCGCCTCCGCGCGATGCGCCCGCGCGTCGCGCTCGACGTCACCCGCGCCGGTCTGGGATACGAGCACGGGCGGACGATGCTCGAGCTCGGCGTGCGACCGGTCATCGGGACGAGCGGCGTGACGCAAGACGAGAACCGCGCGCTCGACGCGCAGGCGCGCGAGCTCGGGCTCGGCGGGATCGTCGTCCCGAACTTCAGCCTGGGCATGTGGCTCCTGCAGCGCGCCGCGGTCGACGCCGCGAAGCACTTCGCGAAGGTCGAGATCGTCGAGATGCACCACGCGACGAAGAAGGACGCGCCGTCGGGAACGTCGCTGGACACGGCGGAGCGAATCGCGAGCGCACGCGGCGACGGCGCGGCGGTGCCGATCCACTCCGTGCGCATGCCGGGCCTGTACGCGCACCAGCTCGTGATGCTCGGCGCCGACGGAGAGGTGTACACGCTGCGGCACGACATGCACGGACCGCAGGCGTTCGGCGCGGGCATCCTGCGCGCGGTCGAGCACGCGTGCACGGCGGTCGG
>CAZQHA010000098.1:0-11899 GCA_964592795.1 uncultured Planctomycetaceae bacterium
TGTTGCTTTTTCAACACCATGCTGCCATGATGCGCGCATGGCGAAGAAGGACAAGGACGACGACGCGCTGGCGTCCGGCCACAGCCGCCGCGAGCGCGAGGTGATGGACATCGTCTACCGGCTCGGCCGGGCGACGGCGGCGGAGATTCGCGCGCAGATGGCGCAGCCCCCGACCGATCCGGCGGTTCGAACCACGCTCCGGATCCTGGTCCAGAAGGGTCGGCTGAAGCACGAGTACGACGGTCCGCGCTACGTCTACCTTCCGACACTCGCTCCCGAGGCCGCGCGCCGGTCGGCCTTCCGCCACCTGCTCGACACCTTCTTCGGCGGCTCCGCGCACGGCGCGATGGCCGCCCTCGTCGAGATGAAAGACATCGACCTCACCAAGTCCCAGCGGCGGCGGCTCAAGGAGCTGATCGACGACGCCGAGCGAGAGGGGAGATGAGATGGACGTCTTCCTCTGGCTCGTCGCGCTGACGCTGCGCTGCACCGTGGTCCTGCTCGTGGCGCTCGGCCTCGCGCTGCTCTTGCGCCGCTCGAGCGCCGTCGCTCGCCATCGCCTGTGGACGCTCACGGCCGTCAGCCTGCTCGCATTGCCTGCGCTTCCGTGGGTGCTGCCGAGCTTCGAGCTGCCGCTCGCGCTTCCCGGTCTCGAGTCGTTCCGTCGCGCGCCGGTTGCGGCGTTGGTCACACCTGCTTCCACCGAGGCGGCTGTGCTCGCACGCGAAGATGGAGCAGCGGAGTTGGCCACACCTGGGGAGACGTTGGTCAGACCTGCAGCGGAGTTGGTTACGCCTGCGGAGATGAGGCAACTCGCGGGCGAGCACGAGGGGTCGAAGCTCGAGCTCACTGTCGAGCCCGCCGTCGCGCGCACATTCGAGCCAGCAGTCGTGGGCGCGGTCGCGCGCCCCGTTGCGCACGGCACCGCCTCGACTTCCCGCGGCGTCGACTACCTGTCCGCGTTCACCGTTTCGGCCGTGGCCGTGTGGTTGATCGGAGTGGCGGCCGCGCTCGTGGGCCTTGCATCTGCGCTCCTGCGCGAAGGCGACTTCTCGCCGCCTCGCGTCCGCTCGACGGCGCGTGGCTCGAGACAATGAACGACGTCCGTCGCACGCTCGTCATCGCTCGCCCCGTGCGTCTGCTCACGTCCGACGCGATCGAAACGCCGCTCACGGGTGGTTGGCCGCGCCCGGCCGTGCTCCTGCCTTCGGTCGCCGAGAGCTGGTCCGCGGACAGACGACGGCTCGTCGTGCAACACGAGCTCGTGCACGTCGCGCGCGGCGATGGGTTGCGCCGTCTCGCGTGGCGGATGGTGAGCGCGCTCTACTGGTTCCATCCACTCGCGCGGATCGCCGCGCGACAGGCCGCGCTGGCGGTCGAGCAGGCGTGCGACGAGACCGTGGTCGGACTCGGCACGCGTCCGTCCCTCTACGCTCGCCACCTCATGGACATCGCGGGAGGACTGCGCGGTCAGCCGGCGCTCTTCGCGAGCGCCTTGCCCATGGTCGAGCGCAATCAGCTCGAAAGGAGACTCGTCATGATCCTCGACACGAATCAAGTCTCGAGTCGCGGCCGCGGTGTGGCGATCACGTGCATTCCGTTCTTCGCCGCGATCGTCGTGAGCGTGACGTGCGCCGCGCCGGCTCGGCCTCAGCACGCGAACGACGCAGCGACCGGTAGGCGGACGGAGGAAGTGCAGGACGCCGCCGACGCCGCGACTGCCAGTCAGACAGACGAAGTGACGTTCTCCTCGCAGGGCGCCGCTTCGGAGACTGTCGAGACTGAGCACGAGATGCCCGAGCTTGCGCACGGGATGGAAAATCCTGTGCACGAGCGCCGCGTGCGTGTGCGCGAGCTGAGTGAGCCTGTGCGCGAGCCGCGTGAGGCTGTGCAGGAGGCGTGCGAGCCTGTGCACGCGACGCGCGTGCGTGTCCAACAGCCGCGTGAGCCTGGACACGAGCCGCGCGTGCGTGCGCTCAGGCTGGGCGAGCTCAAGCACGAACCGCGCGAGCCTGGGCACGAGACGCGCGTGCGTGTGCTCAAGCGGGGTGAGCTCAAGCACGAGCCGCGCGAGCCGGGGCACGAGTCGCGCGTGCGCGTGCTCAAGCTGCGCGAGCCCAACCACGAGATGCGCGAGTCCAGGCACGACGTGTCGGACGGAGCGCAGAGCCCCGACGACTTCGACAACTTCGGCGGCACCACGCGCGATGGCGAGAACACTTCCTTTCACACTGACCTCGGGAACGGCCGTCGCCTCCGCGCCCGCATCCACGGCCCCGTGGAGTTCGACGAGCGGACGGGCGCGATCCGCGATCTACCGCACGGCAGCTCGGTGCTGATCGAGACACGCAAGTCGGAGAAGCGCTCGCAGCGCATGCTCATCACGGAGAAGCGCGGCGAGCCGCGCTACGAGTGGTGGCTGAACGGCGAAGCGCGGCGGCTCGACGACGACGCGCGCGCCTGGCTCGACGAGGCGCTCGCGGCGATGGCTGCGTTCCGCGCGATCGGAGAGATCCGGGGCCATGTCGGCAGCTTGCGAGGCGAGATCGGCTCGATCCAAGGTCACATCGGCTCGCTCCAAGGTCGCATCGGTTCGATCCGCGGCGAGGAAGGCAGCCTGCGCGGAAAGATCGGCTCGATCCACGGCGAGCGGGGCAGCTTGCAGGGAGAGATCGGAAGCCATCAGGGCGCGATCGGGAGCCTCCGCGGCGCCCGCGTGTCGGCGAGCAACGATCTCAAGCAGCGCATCGACCGCGAGATCCGTGTGCACGAAGCCGCGATCCGAGAGCTCGAGGCCAAGAGGGACGACGGTGCGTTCTCGCGCCGGCTCGAGGAAGCCGAGGCGGAGCTGCGCGCGTTCCAGAAGCGCTCACGAGGGAAGATCGCCGAGCTCGAGCGGCAGATCGACGCGATCCAGAGCCAGAACAAGATCGCGGAGCTCGAGGAGGAGATCGAAAGCGTCCACGCCGAGGAGCGCATCGAGAAGATCGAGCGGCGCATGGCGCCGACCGTCGAAAGGCTGAAGGATCTGATCGACGAGCTCGGACGCTAGGTGGGAAAGTCGATCGTGCGACGGCTGAAGTCGTGCGCCGATCGTGAGAGCTTCGATGCCGCGGCACGACGGATTCCACCACGCGACGATTTCCGCCCTTCGGCTCGCAAGCACGTTCCACCCAACGATTCTCGCCGATCACGTCATCATCGCCTTCCGCTCGGGCCGCAGCTGCGTTCAAGCCAGCCGCACTGCGTTCACGTGAATCGATCCAGCAACGGATCACCGACGATGCGTACAAGAATCAGTGCCGTCTGGATGCTCGCGCTGTGCGGTCCCGTCGCCGCCGCGCAGGACGCACCGCGCCGGCTCGCGGACGACGCCGAGCTCTCCGCCACGCTCGAGAGCATCTACGCCGCGGTCGACAAGGCGCGCGTCGCGATGGAGATCCCGGGCCTCTCGATCTCCATCGTCGCCGGACAAGAAGTCCTGATGACGGAAGGGTGCGGCAGCGCCGACATCCAGAACGACGTGCCGGCGACCGGCGGCACCGTGTACCGCGTGGGATCGGTGACCAAAGTCGTCACGGGCGTGATGCTCATGCAGCTTCGTGACGCGGAAAAGCTCGACCTCGACGATCCGATCCAGAAGCATCTCCCGGAGTTCAAGCTGCGCTCGCGCTTCCCCGACGCGCGACCCGCGACGTTCCGTCAAGCGGCCGCGCACTACGCGGGTCTTCCGCGCGAGCCACCGCTCGCGACCGAATACCAGCCCGGCATGAAGTACCCGTCGATGGAGGAGCAGCTCGCGAGCCTTGAGCGAGTCGAGCACATCTCGCCGTCGATGACCGAGTTCAACTACTCGAACTTCGGCTACAACGTGATGGGTGCGGCGCTGGCGCGCGTCGCAGAGAAGCCGTACACCGATTGGGTCGGAGAGAAGATCCTCGGTCCGCTCGGGATGACGGACAGCGCCTTCGAGCCGAACGAGCGCATGCGGCCCCGCGTGGCCACGGGCTACGGAAAGAAGAACACCGCCGGCGTCCGCGAGAGCGCGGATTGGCAGGAGTACGGCGCCGCCTCCGGAATGCTCTGCTCCACGGTGGGCGACCTCGCGCGGTTCCTGATGCTCTTCTTCCGCGAAGGACCCGCGGGCGGAGCGCAGGTGCTCGGGAGCAGCTCGCTGCGCGAGATGACCGTGCCCGTCGCGGTCAGCGTCAAGCCCGGCGAGACATGGCTCACCGGCTCCGCGATCGGTTGGACCGTCGGTGTCTTCGACCGAGAGCAGCTCTGCTACAAGCTCGGCGGCACCGCGGGCTTCTCGTCCGTGATCTTGATGAACTTCGAGCGGCGGATCGGCGTCGCGGTCCTCACGAACGCGGAAGCCGTCGAGCCGTTCGAGATCGCCCACGCCGCGCTGTCGAAGGTGACCCCGGCGGTCGAGCGCGTGCGCGAGCGCGCGCGCGCCGCGGACTCGCGCCGAGCCGCCGAAGCTCTAGTCACGTATGTCGGCCGTTACACGCTCGCGGACGCGAGCGCCGAGCAGCTGCTGACGTTCCGCACGTTCGACGTCTCGATCGCGGAAGGGCGCCTCGTGATGACGATCCCGGAGAGATTGCCGGGCTCCGTCGTCTACGTGCAGGGCACGCCGCTCGACGTGTTCGCTCCGGGAGTGTTTCGAATGGCGGGCGGCAGCTTCTACGGCAACTTCTTCGCGTTCGCGCCCGATGCCGCGGGTGGGATGGAGCTGACGTGGCGAGGGTACCGGTTCACTCGTTCGGGATAGATCGCCGGCGGGCGTGATCCGCATCCGTTCGACGCGAACTTCAGCTGGTCGAGCGTGCGCGAGCGTGGCTTGCGGGGTCCGTCGTCCTTCGGCCGTCGCACACTTGGCGCCGCGCTTCTCGTCGCGTTGACTCGTTGCCGCTGCCCGCGTCTTCAGGGTTCGGCCGATGGCGTAGAACCGGTGAAGCGAGAAAGCGACCACATCACGCCACGTCGGCCTCGAGCAGGTTGACCACGAGCCGGATCATGAGGTCCTTCTGCGCAGGCTCGCTCTCCGCGATGAGCAGCGCGAGCGCGACCACGGCGTTGTCGGCGAGGCGCGGCGCACCGCCCGCTCGCAGCAGGAGACCGTTGCGCCGCAGGTAGTCGAGGAAGAGGAGCGTTCCGATGCGCTTGTTGCCGTCGACGAAGGGATGATCCTTGATCGTGAAGTAGAAGAGGTGCGCCGCCCGAGCTTGGGCGCTCGGATAGAGCCGTGCTCCACCGAAGCTCTGCTCGATCGCGCCGAGAGTGCCGGCCAGCGCCTCGCCGCGCTCCTGCCCGAAGAGCGCGCCGACCTGGCCGCTGGTCGTGAGCTCTCGTCGCAGATCCGCGACGGCGTGTCTTGCTTCGTCGAGCCCGAGTCGGGCGGAAGGAACGACTGGATGCGCGGGAGAAGCGGGCAGCCGCGCCTCGTCGTATTCGAGCAACCAGCGCCACGTCCGCGCATAGCGCTGGATGACGTCGAGGACTGCGCGGCCTTCGTCGGTGACGAGCGCGCGCGACGTCAGCGTGCGCGCGAGGAGGGCAACGGTCTGCTCGATCTCGTCGAAGCCGCGCTCGGCCAGTCGGCGCTCGTTCAGCGTGTAGCCGCGGAGCAGATTTTCGCGCAGGGTGCGCGTGGCCCAGATCCGGAACTGAGTGCCGCGCTTGGAGTTGACCCGGTAGCCGACCGACAGGATGGCGTCGAGGTTGTAGAGCCGGACCCGCCGGCGCACGCGTCGGCGGCCCTCGGATTGAACTGCCGAGGAATCCTCGGTGGTTGCTGCTTCATCCAATTCCCCTTCCGCAAAGATGTTCTTGAGGTGCAGCCCGATGTTGTCGGTCGAGGTATCGAGGAGCACAGCCATCTGTCGCTGGGAGAGCCAGACCGTCTCGCGCTCCAGGCGAACCTCGACCTGGACCGCTCCATCGACGGTTTCGTAGAGCACGACCTCGCCCTGCGCCTTGGTCTGATCTGGCTCGATCATCTGGCAGCC
The DNA here is from genome assembly GCA_964592795.1 of uncultured Planctomycetaceae bacterium. Classification (GTDB taxonomy): domain Bacteria; phylum Planctomycetota; class UBA1135; order UBA1135; genus JANLUN01. The sequence continues at coordinate 6,015 of CAZQHA010000098.1, forward strand.
CAACGGTCCAGTCCTCGACGTGCGCGCCCGCCGGCAAGAAGCCAGTGCATCGCCGCGAGACTTCAAGCTACCGACCGAGAATCCGCCTCCCTGGTAACGCGAATAACGCGGATCAACCGCAGTTGCTCACCGCGCGCTCCCTCGCGCACCTCGAACGACCGAGATGGCTGTGACGGTTGGAAGAGTGTGAAGCTACCCGCGCGAGTCACGACGGCCCACGAGCGACCGATCAGACGACAAGCTCCCCGCGCCGAACGGCTACCTGATCTTCGGCGCCGACAAGATCTGCCCGTCCTCGAGGATGTCCATGCGCACGACCCGCTCGGCTTCGCGCACGAACGTCAGCGTCCACTGCCGGATCTTCAGGAAGAACTGAGTCGGCGTCTCGGCGAACAGCTCGAAGCGGTCGCCCTCCGGGCTGTCGATGAACAGGCGATTGCCGTCGCGCGTCACGGTGATCGCGCGGTCGGGGAGCTGGTAGCTGCCGACATACGCCTCGGCGAGCTCGGCAGCGATCGGGATCGACTTGCGGCCCGCGGCGCGCCGCGACTCGATCCACTTCTCCAGCGCGATGCGCGAGGTGCACTCGCAGTCCGTCGACGCGGCGAAGTACGCATCGGTGTTCCGCGCGGGAACGGTGAAGGACTCGGGCGTCGTGCTCTTCGGCGGAGCGGTAGCGGACCCGGCGCCCGAGCTTCTGGTGGTAGCGCTGGCGGATGCCGGCGCAGAGGTCTTCGCATCGCCGGTCTTCGCGTCGCCAGATTTCGAGTCGCCAGATTTCGCGTCGCCGCTGGCGTCGCTCGAGTGAAAGACCGCGTTCGTCACCTCCGGCACGAACGCATTGACGAAGCTGCAGCCGATCACGTTGTGCGTGACGTTCTCGCCCATCTGGAAGAAGTGGTCGGAGAGCGCTTCGCTGTTCGTGAGCACGATGCACGTGAGCCGCTTCGCCGGAATCTTCAGGTACATCGCGGAGAAGCCCGTGCCCCAGTGGCCGTAGTGCCACACGATGCGCATGCCGCGGTACTCGGTGACGTACCAGCCCAGGCCGTGAGCGAGCGGCTTGCCGTCGTTCGACGCGAACGGCGTCCACGCGCGCGCCTGCAGCGCCTCGCCGAGGAACTTGTGAGCGTCGACGGCGGCGTCGTACTTCGCCATGTCGCGCGCGGTGGACAAGAGGCCGGCCGACACGAAGAAATCGCGCGGCGGATAGCTGCACGGAACGATCTCGCCGTCGCCGTAGTACGTGTACGGCTTCGCGAACCTCGCCAGCACCTCTCGATAGCGCGCGAGGTTCTTGGCGCCGAGCACGGCCCACGTCTTGTCGTCGTCGGCGACGTCCGGGCCCGGCATGCTGTCGCGCATCGAGAGCGGCTCGAGGAACGTCTCGACGTAGAGCTGCCGGATCGACTTGCCGGTCTCCTTCTCGAGGATCTCCTTGAGGTACTCGAAGCGGCCCGGGTTGTAGCCGAACCTCTCGCCCGGCGTGCCGTCGGACGTGTGGCTGAGCAGGTGCTTGATGCGCACGCGCGAGTCCTGGAGCTCGGGCGTGTAGAGCGACACTTCCTCGTCGAGACTGAACCTTCCCTTCTCGACGAGCTGCAGCGTCAAGATCGCCGCGAACGTCTTCGTCAGCGAAGCGACGTGGTAGAGCGTGTCCGGCGTGGCGGGGATCTTCTTCTCGACGTCCGCGTAGCCGAAGCCTGCGGTCCAGAGCACCTTGCCGTCCTCGAGGACCACGGTGGAGAGGCCCGGAATCCTCAGGGCTTCGCGATCGATCTCGAGCTGCTTGCGGAAGCGATCGACGCGTGGGTCGAGGCGTTCGGCTCGCGGATCCGCGCGGTTGGCGTGCGAGGCCGTGAGGTAGGCGCGCGTCGACGCGTGAGCGACCAAGCGAGATTCTTGCGCTTGCGAGCGCGATTCCTGCATCGGCGATCGCGCTCCGCTCGCGTTCGGCAGCATCGACAGGGTGACGAGAGCGGTAGCGGAGATCCTGAAGGCTCGGCGCAGCATGACGTCCTCCTGTCGGTGTTGGCCACTCCACCGGTCCGTGAACGACTGCGGTAGTACTCCGAGCAGTAGACGTTCGAATGCGCGCCAGGGGAAGGGGCGGGTTGCAGCCCATACGTCTCCGAAACAGCGACCGTGGCGAACATCGCGCTTGGATTCCAAGTCCGATCGCTCGAGCGCCACGGACGGGGCGCGCACGGCACCCCACGGCTTCAGCCCAGGGGTCGAGCGCGCGCGTGGTCACCGGCGACTTGACGGACTCCCCGAGCGATCGGCGGGTGCGGCAGGGACTTCAGGGGCCGGTTCGCGCAGCGATCTCGAGGCCACCCGAGGTCCGCGCTCGTTTTATCCGCGATCGGGGTCAGCACCATCGTGCGGTCTCGAGATCGTCCATTCGCAATTTTCAGCGCGACTCGATCGCGGTCGATCATTGTGAATCCGAGCTGGCGGAAGATGGACCGTGAAGATCCGACACCGTGGCAAGAATTGCGGTGAATTGGCTAGCAATGGTGACACGGCCACCGACGCCGAGTCCCGGACCTGGAGTCACTTCGGGCTCGTGGTCAAGGTGCCGCACCGCGCGGACCGATCCGGCGATCCTCGCCCGCTTCACAGTGGAGATGCACTACCGGGTCGTACCGGTCCCGCGCGATCGTTTCCGTTGAGTGCGTCTCACTGAACGGCGATCGGCAGCTGCGCCACTCCCTGCGGCGGAACCTGAACGGTCCCTTCGACGACATTGCCAGTCGAGGACGTCGCTCGCCAGCGGAACTCTCCGTTCGGCAATCCGTGCACACGCAGCCGACCCTCGTCGTCCGTTCGCATCCCGGTGCTCGATCCCGCCACGAGTCGCGTCCGAATCCATTCCGAGACCCACTGCTGTTGCTCCACCGAGTAGAGATCGACGGCGACGTTTGCGGCTGCGCTTCCGTACGCGTTCTTTGCCGTGATCTCGACGCTTCCAAGTCGACGGACTTGCATTGGCACGGCTTCACGCGCGCCGGTGAAGGGAACTCGCTGCTCCGTAGGCCAGAATCCGGGATGGCGGACGCGAACCTGGAGGTCACCGTCTTCGAACGGTCCCCACTTCGCGACGCCGTGATCGTTCGTGTGCACGCGTCCGAGTCCCCAACCTACGCCTCGAATGTCTTTTGCCTCCAGTTCGACTCCAACGGCAGGCGTGGTGCGTTCGAGCGCGACGACGCGCAGCTCGTTCTTCGGATTCAGCACGAGCTCGACGGTACGCGCCCCCGATCGAGATCCCTCCAAGGATGCGCAGGGCCGCATCCCGTAGTCGGGGTGATAGAGCGCGACGAGAAGATTGTCGAGATCTAGACCGTTGACGACGCACTCCCCGTTGGCGTCGGTGGTCAACTGCTCATTCCACGCCGTGGTCGTGTCGGAGCTCATGAGGATCACGCGCGTGCCGGAGATGGGCTCGCGCGTTGCACTGACTACCCGAATCGTGAGCGGTCGATCGATGAGCTGGATCTGCACGGTCGACGGCCATGTCGGTTCGAGTGGCACTTCTCGCACGGCCAACGTGTTCTGCGCGTCCGTCGTATCGCGGACCGTAACGACTAGCCTCGTCCCGACGATGTCGTCCACCTGCAAGGGAACGCCTGGCGTGACGACGTAGTTGTGAGTTGACCATTCCGACTGCTGATTCGTGAAGTTCAGCATCAGCAGATACCACGGAAGAGGTTCCGTGTCGGGGTCGGGGAGCACTTCGAATGTTATCGGCTTCGTGTGGAGTATGACGTCCCACTCAACGTCCGCTCCGGCTTCGATACGTACCATCTCGTATCGCAGACTCGTGTCGGGATAGATGATGCTCAGGCTGTACACACCCGTCGCGAGGCCTGCGAACTCCACCGTGCCGCTCGCGGAGAACGGACGCTCTGGGAAATAGTCTCCTCCTTCCAGGCTCGCACGGTATCCCGAGTAGTCTTCGGCGGACTGCGAATGCAGCCTCACACGGAGACTCTGTTTCGCGAATAGCGCGATAGCGCCAAAGTCCAGCTCTGTGTCTGCGGAAGCAATACGGATGACTGCGCGATTCGCGTAGCCGGGTGCGGCAACCTCGATCTCGTTCTCTCCTTCGACGAAGCCCCGAATCTCGAAGCCGCCTTGTGCATCGACTCGCTGCGCCGTCTTCCACGGGCGTAGTTTGATGCGCCCTTGCGGATACAAGACTTGGACTTGGACAGATGCGTCGCGAATCGGCTCGCCCGTGAGGCCGTCGACGACGCGTCCCTTGCCCGTCATCACGTCCGGGAACTCGAGCGTGACGTTACTCGGTTGATCGGAAACCACGTTCACGATCTGTGGTGTCGCGCGCGGAAACTCGTTGGAGGTCGCGACAAGGATGACATCGCCCAGTGGCGCCTCATCGATGCGGAAGGAACCGTCCGCACTGTCCTTCACGACTAGCTGGTCGTGCGTTTCTGCTGCTGGTCGCCGGAACAGGATCGTGAAGTCGCGCACGGGCGCGTCAGCATGGACGCACCGGCCCTCGATCACTCCGGCCCGATCGAGTGACACGCGGATGGGTTCTGCCGGCGGCTCGGTCACGACGAGCTCGCCGACAGTCTTCAGGGCGAATCCGGGTTTTCGAGCGCGGATCCAGATCGTTCCCGGCAGGCAGTTCCGAACGCGTGCGATGCCGTCGGCGCGCGACCTCGTCACGATGGAGTTCCATTCGCCGTCGACGAGCCAGTGGGCCGAAACCACTGCGTCCTGAAGATCGACGCCCGCGGCATCGGTAACGCGGACAGCGACGTCGAGTCCCGCGATGGGGTGGAAGTCGACCGTCACGTTCTCGCCTGGCTGCGGCGGAGTGCGGAACACGACCTCCTCGGCAATCGAACCTCCGCGAAGTCGGAAGACGTACGAATCGCACTCGACCACGGGGAGCTGAGCGCTTCCCCACGTTCCATCGGGTCGAACGGGAACGCGATCGACGATTGTTTCCGTGATGCCGCGACGAATGGAGCACTTGACGCGCAAGTCCGCTGCGAACGGCGCGTGAGTGCCGAACTCGACTCGACCACCGATGGAGAACGTCGACTGGAGCTTTAGCACGATGTCCGCCGACCCTACTCCGGTCCAAGGCTCTGATCTTCGGCCGTCGAGTGTTGCAAACACGAACTGATTGCCGGGGAGAGGTGTGAGAACTGCGTGGCCTGCGGAGTCGCTCACCGCGGTACTACGGAGAACGAAATCGACTTGCCTGGGGTTGTCACCCTCGACGTGCGCTTCGTCGCGCGACAAGTCGGGCATCGTCACGACCTCCGCACCAGGTACAGGCGCGCCGTCGGATCCGATTACACGCGCGCGCAGCCCAGCGGACGGCTCAAGCGTGACCTCAGACGGAACCTTGAGCGGGGCGGCCGGAAATGTCAGAGGGATGCTCGCTGCGACAAACTGCGGATGGCTCAGCCAGAGCACAGAACCCATGCTCGTGTCGTCGTCCGGAAGTCCGTCGATCGTCATGACGCCGTTCGCGTCGCTGGAGAGCACGCGCGATCGCTTCGCCAATCGGGTCCAATCGAGCGCTGGCCAAGCCACCGTTTGCTCGAACCAATCGGATGCAAGCGGAACCCACGTGCCGCGAACCGCCTCGATTGGGTTCCCATCCTTGGAAAGGATGCGTAGACGTGACGGGGACGCACTGCGGAGGGCTACATCCGAAGATGCCTCGGATGTGAGGGTGTCCATGTCGAGCACATCGCGGGCGGGTAGCGGGACCGAGTCTCCCGCGGTCGCAGCGTCGGCCGGCCGGCCCGGTCGATGATCCGCTCGCCGGAGAACCATGATGGCCCACACGGCAGCTACCGCGACCATGAGCGTCAGCCCGGCGAAAATGCAAACCG
>CAZQHA010000099.1:0-3761 GCA_964592795.1 uncultured Planctomycetaceae bacterium
TGGGTGTGCGCCAAAAAAACCGAGGAGCCTTTCACGAACGCGGCGGGGTGCGACTGGTTCTTCGCACGCCGCCGGTCGTTGGGCACGGCGCGAAGCGCTACTCGCAGAGCGTCACGCTGAGCCCGTTCGTGAGGTTCGTCAGCCCGCCGCCGGCGGCGTTGTTCCGGAACCACAGTTGGAAGTTCAGCACGGAGCCGGGCTGGATGATGACCGGCGGGTTGAAGATCGAGAGGTCGATCGGCCTCGAGCTCGTGCCTTGGAGCGTCTGGTTGATCTGTCCGATCCGGTAGAACGGAGCACCCATGCACAGCGTGCCGTTGCCGAGCGGCGTCGAGCCTTGGTTGTGGCTCATGAGGAAGATGCCGAAGGTCCCGGGCGGGCACTGCGACGTCGTCAGCGTGAGGTTGTTGGCCGAGATGCTCGTGCTGCCCGTGTACCAGATCAACGCCGGATTGCCGGTCGAGTTCGGGGTCGCCGGGCAGAAGTTCGTCGGAGCCGGGCAGCTCGCGCCCGTCCCGTGGACGATCGCTTCGCCGCCGCCCATGAACGGCACGTCGCGTCCGGGAGCGCCGACGACGTAGTCGAGCTTCGCGTCGCCGTTGGCGTCGCCGATCCCGTCGACCATCTGACCGAAGCGGTCGTCGAACGCCTTGCCGAGCGAGGTGTGGATCACGCCGCCTGTGTTGCCGTTGAAGAGACGGACGTAGCCGTTGCCGCCGCCCGCGGCCTGGTCGGCGCCGACGAGCAGATCGGCGCGGTTGTCGCCGTTCACGTCGCCCGCGCTCGCCACGCTGATCCCGAACCGGTCGCCGTCGGTGTCGCCGACGAGCGTGTGGAGCGTGCCGAATCCGGCGCCGCTGAACACCTTCGCGTAGCCCTTGCCGGGGACGAAGATGTTCACGTCCTGCGTCGCGCCGACGACGATGTCGGGCAAGCCGTCGTTGTTGACGTCGCCGGCAGCCGCGACCGCGACGCCCAGCCGGTCGTCCACGGGTGCGGTGAATTCCATCAACAGGGCGCCGTTGATGCCCGAGAAGAGCTTCGCGCCGTTGTACGAACCGACGATGAAGTCGTCGAAGCTGTCGCCGTTGACGTCGCCGACGCCGTCGACGGACACGCCGCGGCGCTCGCCGTTCGAGGTGCCGAGGACGGTGTGCAGGATCGCGCCGGTGGCGCCGGAGTACACGATCGCCTTGCCGCGCTGATTGCCGCCGGCCGCGGAATCGGGTGCGCCGACGATGAGATCGGGCACGTTGTCGTTGTTGACGTCGCCGGCGCCCGCGACCGCGCCACCGAGCTGGTCGCTCGCGGACGGGCCGAAGATCTGTCCCAGGACCCCGCCGGTCTTGCCGGAGAACACGGTCACGGCGCCGCGCAAGCTGCCCGCGTTGATGACGAACGGCGCGCCGACCACGACGTCGCCGAATCCGTCGTTGTTCAGGTCGCCGACGCCGTCGACCGACGTCCCGAAGCCGTCGTCCACGGCCACGCCGTTGAACGTGTAGAGCGGCAAGCCGGTCGCGCCCGAGAAGACGCGCGCGTACCCCTCACCGCCGGTGAAGAGGTTGTTCTCGGTCGCGCCGACGATGAAGTCCGGACGGCCGTCGTTGTTCACGTCGCCGGCGCCGCGGACGGACCAACCGAACTTGTCCGAGGACTTGTCGGGAGTGAGCGTGTAGACGGTCGTCTGCGCGAGCGCCGTGACGCTCAATGCCGTACCACACGCGAGGGTGGGGAGAAGGCGGGATGCGGTTTTCGTTCTCATGTTGTGTCTCAAGTTGCGGTAGAAGGTCGCGAGAACTCTACAACACCACCCGAGCGCCGGACGGAGGAGCGAACGCGCTGACCAACGCGGCTCGACCGAGCGTGGTCGCGCGACGCGCGCACTTTTTTCGCGCCGTCGGAATTCCGTTCCGAGAAGCCGCGCGCGCGGGGCGTCAGACCGGGCGACGCGTCTGCGAGACGAGGTGTCCGGCTTCCTTCAACAAGATCTCGTGGACGGCGAGCTTCAGCGCGTTCGGCGAGCCCGGGAGCGCGATGACGACCTTCCCGTCGAGAAGGCCCGCGGTCGCGCGGCTCAGGATCGCCGCGCTGCCGATCTCGCGGTACGAGAGCCAGCGGAAGAGCTCGCCGAAGCCCGGAATCGTGCTGTCGAAGAGCGCTTCGAGCGTCGGTACGGTCACGTCGCGCGGCGCGATTCCCGTTCAGCACGAGGTCGACGCCGTCTTCCGCGACCGCGCCGCGGACGAGCGCCTCGATCTCGCGCGCGTCGTCGCGGCAGATCGCGCGCTTGACGACGCGGTGCCCGTTCTCCTCGAGCGCTCCGGCCAAGTACGCGCCGCCGCGATCGCTCGAGAGATCGCGCGTGTCGCTGATCGTCAGCACGGCGAAGCGCACGGAGTTCGGCGACTCTTGTCGGTGCTCGGCGAGGCCCATTGCGACGATTCTAGCGGATCACGCGCGACGCGCGGACGCATCGAACGCGCGGCGCAGCGCGGCGACGCGCGCCGGGTCGACTTCGTTCTCGACGCGATCGTCGCGCTTGAGCGACGTGCCGACGATCGCGCCCGACGCGTGCGCCAGGAGCTCCGGCGCGTTGATCCGCGTGACGCCCGAGCCGAGGAGGACCGGCTTGCCGCGCGACGCGCGGCGAGCTTCCTCGACGTCGGCGGCCGACGGCGGACGGCCGGTGGCGCGCCCGGACACGATCACCGCGTCCGCGAGTCCGCGCTCGCAGAGATCCGACACGGCTTCGCCGAGGCTCTCGCGCGAGAGCGGCGTCGCGTGCTTCACGTGCGCGTCCGCCAGGATCGCGACCGCCTTCCGGAGCCGCGCGCGCTCGCGCAGCGTCTCGTGCGCGCGTCCTTCGACGATGCCTTGATCGGTGACCGCGGCGCCGCAGTGCACGTTGACCCGCAGGAAGCACGCCGGCGTCGCCGCGCAGATCGCCAGCGCGGCGCGCGCGTCGTTGCGCAGCACGTTGACGCCGATCGGCAGCTCGCGCGCCACGAGCGCGACACGCTGCACGCACAGCGCGAGGCTCGCGACCGTCTCGGGCGGGACGGGACCGGGATGGAAAGGCGCGTCGCCGAAGTTCTCGACGATCAACGCGTCCGCGCCGTTCTCCGCGAGCGCGCGCGCGTCCGCGCAGGCCCTCTCGACCACGGACTCGAAGGATCCGCCGTAGAGCGGGGACCCGGGCGTGGGCGCGAGGTGGACCACGCCGATCAGGACTCGAGCGGAATCGGGAAAACTCAGCATGCCGGCCGGCAGTCTATCGCCGCGCGGGGACGATCCCGACGCTGGCCCTTGACGGTGGGCTCGTCGATCGGTTCTCCTTTTGCGCTCGGGGACTCGGATTCACCGGTCCCCTTCTCTTTTTCGTTTTCTTCCCTCGGCCGCTCGACGCTCGTCTTTTCGATTCGGCGGCTTCAGAAAGGTCTCTCGATAATTCAATGGGTAGCAAGCTCTACGTCGGCAATCTCTCCTACTCGACCACCGAAGCGGATCTGCGTTCCGCGTTTTCATCGGACGGACGTCAAGTGAAGGACGTTGCCATCATCACGGATCGCGTCACAGGCCAACCGCGCGGATTCGCGTTCGTGCAAATGGGATCCAACGAGGACGCGGCCGCGGCCATGCGGCGCGTGCTCGACCTGCAGCCCGACGATTCGACCTCGCACCAGCGCGCCGCGGCGCTCGCGCGCGCCGTCGGCGGACGCGAGGCCGTGCTCGCGCTCTACGAGGAGTTCGACGCAGCC
>CAZQHA010000099.1:3771-11875 GCA_964592795.1 uncultured Planctomycetaceae bacterium
TCAGCGCGCTCGACGGCGCGGACCTCGACGGCCGCAGACTGCGCGTCAACGAAGCACAAGAACGTCCGCAAGGCGCAGGCGGTCCGCGCGGCGGCGGCGGCGGCGGTGGCGGTGGTCGCGGCGGCTACGGCGGCGGCGGCGGCGGTGGACGGGGCCACGGTGGTGGCGGATACGGTGGCGGCGGCGGGCGCGGTGGTCGCGGCGGTGGTGGCGGCGGCGGCGGCGGCGACTGGGACCGCGACGAGTAGAGCCTCCGGCTGAATTCACGACGGGCGGCGATCGAGCTCCGATCGCCGCCCGTCGTTTTTTTTCGCGCGCGAGTTCGAGCCGCGGAGATCCGCGCTCACCAACGATCCGTACTGCGCGTTGCCTCGCGCGAGTCGTGCGCGCGGTTGGAGCCAGAGGCGGGATTCGAACCCGCAACCCCCGCTTTACGAAAGCGGTGCACTACCGTTGTGCTACTCTGGCCGCGCCGATTCGCGGACACCGTCGTGTCCGTGTACGAATTGGATCTATCGAGTCTACCGCGCGCTCACTCGCTCGTGCCGCGGCGGATGATCTTGCGGATCAGCTCGAGTCGCGCCGCCGGATCGATTCGAACGAGCCCCAGCGCGCGCGCCGCCGCGTCGCGCGCGGCGACGGACGCGTCCTGCGCGACGACGGCTTGGAGTTGGCTCAGGCCCTCGCTCGAGAGCGCTTCCGGGGAACGCCCCAGGATGCCGGCGAGCGCGGAGCCCGCCGCCTGACGGACCTCGTCGCTGCGCTGCGCATCGACGAGCACCGCCAGCACCGCCGACGCGTGCGACGCCTGACCGGCGTTGCGCAGGACGTGCAGCGCCGGGATCGCGACGGCATCCGGCCGCGTCGCGAGCGCGTTGACGAGGCTCGGAATCGCCGGCGACAGGTCGCTGCGGGCGGATTCCGCGAGGTGCGCGAGCACTTCGGCGGACGACTTCGCCAGCGCTTCCGCGCGAGCGCGATCGCCGCCGGCCGCGCCTTCCAGCGCCGCCAGGACGGCCGCGGAGTCATCCGGTCCGGCGAGCGTGCCCTTGATCTTGTCGCCGTAGATTCCCGCGACGCCTTCCGCGTCCTTCGTCACGACGAGCACCGGCACGTTCTGCGTGCGCGGATCCGCGCCCAGCTCGTCGAGCACTTGCGCCGTGGTGATGTCGGGCAGCGAGTCGGCGACGACCAGGACGTCGAGCCCCGGCATGCGCCGGATCATCGAGAGCCCGCGGACGCCGCTCGGAGTGACGTTGACGAGCACGCCTTGGTTCTGGAGCGCCGAAGCGAGCCCGTTCGCGCGCGCGGTGTCGCCGTCGATCACCACGGCGATGCGCATCACCTCGCGCCCGGCGGATTCCGCGAGCGTGGAGATCACGTCGGCGCTGGCGGCCTGCGCGTTGTGGTACGCGATCCAGCCCAGCGCGAGCGCGGCTTCGGAGCGGATCGCGCCGTCGTTCGACTGCAGTCCGCGCATCAGCCCCTGCGTCGGCGTCGGGCTGAGGGGCCCGAGCAAGCGGCACAGTCCGACCGCCGTCGTCGCGTCGTTCGTCTCGACCGACCACGAGAGCGCGCGATCGAGCGCTTCGACGCCGCACGCGCTGAGCGCCATGCGCGCTTCGTCGAGCGCGTCCTTCCATTCGGCGATGTCCTGACCGGCGGCGGCCATCTCCTCGACCTTGACTTGGACGTCGACGAAGGCGCGTGCGAGCCCGGCGAGCGCGTCGACGGACGACGGATCGGCGGCGAGCGCCATGTAGTACGCGCGCTTCGCCATCTCGTCGTTGTAGAGGGTGCGCGGAATCGGTCGGCTCGCGACCTGCGTGCCGTTCCAATCCCACACCGCGTCGCTCCAGTCGCCGTCCGCCATCACGTCGTCGCGGCGGTGGTGGTACGAGTCGCCGACCGCGAGGAAGTTCGACGCGGCCGTGCCGGTCGCCTTCATCTTCGCGGCCGCGGCGCGAGCGGCGGTCTGCACGGACGCGTCGGGGTCATTGTCGGCGTGCCAGATCACATAGCCCGCACCGCGGCGGTCGCCGATGTTGCCGAGCACCATCGCGACGTTGCGGCGCATCACCGGATCGGGGCTGCGCAGGCCCTCGACCAGCGGCGGGACGACGACGCCCCCCATCTGGGTCAGCGCGTGCATCGCGAGGACCGAGCGCTCGTCACCGGCGCCGCCCGCGTCGGAGCTCAGGAACGCCATCAGATACGGCGCTGCGTACTCGCCGTGCTCCGCGGCCAGCTGCCGAAGGGCCTTGCGCGCCGCGAGCGCGTCGCCTTCGGTGGTCACGGCCTTGACGAGCGGCTGGATCGCGGCGGCGTCGTTGCGCAGCGTCTTGCGCTCCGCGCGGGCCAGCTCGATCAGGCGCTTGGCCACGAGTTGGAAGTCGCCGCCTTCGACGAGGAGGTCGGTCCAGACGTCGCCGGGCGTGTCGCGCCAGAGCGCGTAGGCCGACTCTTGGCTCGGCGACATCGCGAGGACCTTTTGGAACGCCTTCAGGGCTTCGTCCTTGCGGCCGCGCTGCAGGAGCTCGACGCCTTGTTGGAACGTATCGGAGAACTCGTCGACCGTGCGAGCGTGGGTCGGTGCCTGGAAGGCGGCCAGGAACAGGACGAGGCCCAGCGTCGGGCGCAGTCGGGTCATGACAAAACCTCTCGCGTCGGCAAGACGCGTTCGACAAGGGGGGGACGGACCGGATGGACGGGCGCCGCGGGCTGACGACGCGCGGTCGACAAGCCATTGCCCGACAAACGGTTGGGGGATGATACCGGCGAGACTTCGCGGGTCAAGGCGAGAGGCTCCCGGCGCTCGATTCGCGGCGCCAAAGCGGTCGCTCTACCCCCTCCGCGCGCGCCGGATACGGTCGCCGGAACGGGCGCTCAGGCGGACGCGCCCGCGCCGCGGCTGAGCTTGCCCAGCACGCGCCCGGTGCGCGCTCCCGTCGCCGTCGGGCGCGTCACGGCAACGCCGAGCGCACAGCGCGCCGCGAGCACCGCGAAGACGATCGCCTCGCGGGCGTCGACGGGCACTCCGACGGCGTCGCTCCGCTCGACCGCGAGTCCCGTGCGCCGCGCGAGAGCGGCGACCAGCGTCGCGTGGTGCGCGCCGCCGCCGGCGACGTAGAGGCGCTCGGGCCGCGCCGCGACGTGTCGCTCGAGAGCGAGCGCGACGCTCGCGGCGACGAGCTCGACCGCGGTCGCGAGCAGATGGAACGCGCCATGACGGTCGTCGAGCACGTGTCGCTCGCGCGCGAGCGTCACGACTCGCCCGACCCAGCTCGCCCCGAACGTGTCGCGGCCCGTGCTCTTCGGAGGCGGCTTCGCGAAGAACGGATGACGGAGGAGCTCGTCGACGAGGCGCGCGTCGGGCGTTCCGCGCGCGGCGGCGGCTCCCCCCGCGTCGTACGGCTGGTCGAGGAACTCCCGCGCGAGCCCGTCGAGCAGACTGTTCGCGGGGCCGGTGTCGAACGCGGCCACGTCGCCTTCCGCCGCGCCGAGCAGCGACAGGTTCGCCATCCCGCCCAGGTTCAAGATCGCGCACGGCCGCGGCGCGCGCGCGAACACGAGATCGTCGGCCAGGATCGACACGGGCGCGCCCTCGCCGCCGGCGGCGATGTCGCGCTGACGGAAATCGCTCGCGACCCACGCGCCGGTGGCCTCGGCGACGAAGTCGCCGTCGCCCAGCTGCAGCGTCGCGGCGCCCGAGCGCTCCACACCGTCGTGGTGGTACACGGTCTGCCCGTGGCTGCCGACGAGGTCGAGCGCGACGCGGCGCGACGACGCGACCGACTGCGCGGCCTCGCCGAACGCGCGCCCGAGATCGCGGTCGAGGAGCGCGCACTCGCGCAACGTGACCGGCGCGCCGTCGAGCAGCGCGCGGAGCCGCGCCGCGAGCACGCTCGGGAACGGCCGCGTCTCGAACGCGAGGAGCGCCGGCGGCGCGAGCCGGCCGCCGGCGTCGAGGCCCATGCGCGTCAGCGCGACGTCGATGCCGTCGGCCGACGTCCCCGAGAGCACGCCGGCGACGGTGGCCTCGCCGCGCTCGAACTTCGTGGTGAGCTCTTTCACGGGGCTGTCCCGCGCCACGATACGGCGGCGGTTGTCGCCTGTCCCGGCCGCGTGTCAGGATGCCGCGCGATGGCCGCACGAACGACCGGTGAAACGCGCACGCCGATCCTCGTCGTCGACGACGACGGCGACATCCGACTCGCGCTCGAGATGCTCCTCCAATACGAGGGATTCGAAGCCTGGACCGCGAAGGACGGCGAGGAGGCGCTGCGGCGCCTCGACGCGGAGGCCGCGAAGGGGCGCCGGCCCGCGCTCGTGCTCACGGATCTCAAGATGCCCGGACTCGACGGCGCGGGCCTCCTCGAGAAGATCCAAGAGCGCCCGTCTCCCCCGCCGGTCGCGATCCTGTCGGGGCACGGCGACGTCGCGACCGCGGTCGACCTCGTGAAGCGCGGCGCGATCAACTTCCTCGAGAAGCCCGTCGACGAGAACCGCGTGCTCGTCACGATCCGCGCCGCGCTGCGCGAGTCGAGCCTGCGGGCGGAGAACAAGCGCCTGAGGCAGAAGCTCTCGGCGCGCTGGGAGCTGATCGGCGAGAGCGCCGCGATGCAGAAGCTCGTGGCGCAGGTCGAGCGCGTCGCGACGTCCGCGACGTCCGTGTTGATCACGGGCGAGAACGGCACCGGCAAGGAGATCGTCGCGCGCAACATCCACCTCGGCGGGCCGCGCGCCGACGGCCCGTTCGTCACGGTCAACTGCGCCGCGATCCCCGACGAGCTGATCGAATCGGAGCTCTTCGGCCACGAGAAGGGCAGCTTCACGGGCGCGCACGAGCGCCGCATCGGACACTTCGAGGCCGCCAGCGGCGGAACCCTGTTTCTCGACGAGATCGGCGACATGCCGCTCGCCGCGCAGGCGAAGGTCCTGCGCGCGCTCGAGTCGCACGAGATCACGCGCGTCGGCGACAGCCGATCGATCCCGGTCGACATCCGGGTGATCGCCGCGACGAACGCGGACCTCGCGCAAGCGGTCGAGGCGAAGACGTTCCGTCTCGATCTCTTCTACCGGCTCAACGTCGTGCCGCTGCGCCTGCCGCCGCTGCGCGAGCGCTTGGAGGACGTGCCCGCGCTCGCGCGCGCGTTCCAGCAGGAGATCGCCGAGCGATCCGGACGGACTCCGCGCGGGCTCGCGCCGGATGCGATCACGCTGCTCAAGTCGCTCGACTACCCCGGCAACGTGCGACAGCTCCGGAACCTGCTCGAGGGCGCGGACGTCTTCGCGGAGGGTCCCGACGTCACGCGCGCGGACCTCGAGACGCTGCTCGAAAATGGCCCGGCACTGGCCGGATCACGCGGCCCAGTGCCGGGCGCGAACCCCTTCGACGCACCGACGTTCGAGGAGTTCAAGAACCAGAGTGAATCGTTGTTCTTCCAGTCCAAGCTGGCCGAGAACAACGGGAACGTGAAGCGCACCGCCGAGCGGCTCGGGATGCAGCGCAGTCACCTGTACAAGAAGCTGGATCGGTTCGGACTGCGCTGACGCGTACTGCGGCGTCGACGCTCACGGGATCCGCAGCCGCAGCCCCGCGTGCACCGCGTCCGGCGTCGCGAGCACGTCGCGGTTGGCTTCGTAGATCTCCTTCCAGCGCGCGCCCGAGCCGAGCTCCTGCTTCGCGATCTTCCACAGGCTCTCGCCTTCCTTGACGATGTGGGTGCGCGTTCCGCTCGCGGACTTCGTCGCGGCGGGAGCCGAGGTCGGCGCCGCGCTCGGCGCAGGATTCGCGCTCGCGGTCTCCGGCGCGCTCGTCTCGGGTGCGTCGCCGTCGTAGACCGGCACGAGGATCTTCTCGCCGGGCTGCACTTCGGTGCGGCCTTCGTTGCTGCGCCGCAGGATCGTGATCTTCGTCGCGTCGCCGTAGTACTTGGTCGCGATCGCGCGCAGGCTGTCGCCCGACTGCCACGTGTAGAACTTCATCTCGGGCAGGTACGAGTCGGTCAGCCCGTCGACCGTCTTCAGGATCGAGCCGACCGGGATCGACGCGCGCGCTTCGATCGCGGGAGTCTCCGGCTTCGGCGGCTCGACGTTCGCGCTGAGCAGAGCGCTGGGCGCCGCGCTCGCGGGCTTCACGTCGGCGGCAGGCACCGCGGCGACCGTGGCGGGCGCGCTCGCCGGCGTGGTCACGACGGGCTTCGGCGCTTCCTGGGTGGCCGCGACCGGCAGCGCGGCGGTGCGCGTCCCCGAGTCGCCCGCGATCGTGACCTTCTCCTTGTCGAGCGGGTCGTCGAGCGTCAGAGACACCACGAGGATCACCGCGATCAGGAACAGAACCGACAGAACGACGACTTTTTCGACTTTGCCCATGGGGCCCACGCTTTCGGAAACCTTGTTCGCCTCGACCTTTCCGCTCCCTCACGAGCCGCGCGGGCGCGGCTTGCGACCAGGCGTGCGTTTATGAAAGTCGCGAAAAGCCGAGTCAAACACTTTCTCGCGCTTTCTCCACCACGGGACGTGGTCACAGGCGCTCGGTACACACGATCCGGTGCACGTATCGATGACCGAGATCCGCGCCTTGAGGCCCTTCGCCGAGCGGAGTATCTTTCGCGCCGCGTCATGAATCGCCGCCTCGCGCTCCGGATGTCCTCTCTCGGCGCGCTGGCGATCTCGTCCGCCCTCGCAAGCTGCACGTCGACGAGCGGGGGCACGGAAAAGCCGGCCATCACGGGGCAGCCCGCGCGGGTGGCGTACGTGAGCTACGGGACCGGCGCCGTGGGGCAGCGCCTCGAGATCGTCAATCAGTCGCACACCGATCGCACCGAGCTCTACTCGAAGGCGCGCTCGATCGAAGAGGCGGTCACGAAGGTCACCACCGACGAGGTGATGGACGAGCTGCTCTCGTTCTTCCGCACGAAGGGCTTCTTCGAGCACGCGCAGCAGGGATCGGCGCCGTCGTCCGCGGACGGGCGGTACTCGCAGGCGCTGGAGATCGAGATCCCCGGCGATCGCCGGTACATGACCGTGCAGAAGGGCATCGCGCCCGACGAGCGCCAGCGCTTCTTCGAGTGCGCGCAGGCGTTCGTGATGATCTACAACGACACCTACCAGCTCCAATCCGTCGATCGCGCGCCGGATTGGGACCCGGCGGCCGCCGACCGCCCGGCGAGCACCAAGAAGAGCCCGGACCGATGACCGGGCCGGAGACCGGGCCGCGCGCGGTGGCGATCATCCCCGCGCGCATCGGCTCGACTCGGCTGCCGCGCAAGATGCTGCTGCGCGAGACGGGGCGCTGCCTGTTCGAGCACACCTACGAGGCGGTCCTGCGCTCGCGCGCGTTCGCGAAGGTCGTGGTCGCGACCGACAGCTCGGAGATCGCCGAGGTCGCGGAGCGCGCCGGGATCCCCGTGCGGATGACGCGCGCCGACCACGCCAGCGGCACCGACCGCGTGTTCGAGGCCTGGCAGGCGCTCGCGGCCGACCGAGCGAACGTCGTCGTGAACGTCCAGGGCGACGAGCCCGACATCGCGTCGGCCGATCTGGGCTCGCTCGTGCGTGCGTTCACCGATCCGTCGATCGAGATCGCGACGCTCGCGGCGCCGATCGCGAGCGAGGACGAGGCCGCGCGCCCGAGCGTCGTGAAGGTGGTGTGCGACGCTCGCGGCGACGCGCTCTACTTCTCGCGCGCCGCGGTTCCCACGCGCGGGCAAGCGCGACGAGAGGCCGCGTCGCTCCCGATCTCGGCCGTTCTCCGGCGGCACGTCGGCGTGTACGCTTTCACTCCGAGCGCGCTCGAGCGTTTTTGCGCGCTCTCGACGGGAAGCTTGGAAGCGCAAGAGAACCTCGAACAGCTGCGTTGGCTCGAAGCCGGCGGACGGATGCGCGTCGTCGCCGCCTCGCACGTGCCGAGCGGCATCGACACCGCCGAGGACGGCAGCGGCAACCATGTGCTCGGCATCACCGCCTCGACCCAGGAGTACGACGCCTACGTCAAGCTGGCGATCGAGCGGCCGGCGATCACGCGGAGCTACAAGGCGTTCTTCGGCGACATCTACCTGCTCGACGAGAAGCTGCTCCCCGCCTTCGACGTGGTGACGCT
>CAZQHA010000100.1:0-11801 GCA_964592795.1 uncultured Planctomycetaceae bacterium
GGCGACATGGACCTCCTGCACTCGAGCTACGGCGGCGCGTTCGGCGGTCAGGTGCCCACGCGCCTCTTCCTGAACGACGGCACGGGCGTCTTCTCCGAGTTCAATCCGTCCGGGTTCCAGCTCCTCGGACAGAACATCGTCAACGGCAACCCGGGCCTGTGGTGCCAGGGCACGCAGTCGGCGAACACGACCAACGCGACGGGCGTGAACTGCGACATCGCGTCGACGCCGCTCGACATCCAGGCCGGCGACATCGACGGCGACCTCGACATCGACATGCTGCACGGCGCGCGCCAGGAGCTGCCGCGGATGTTCGTCAATCGCCTCGAGGAAGAAGGCACGCTCGCGTTCCGCGACGTGACCGGCTCGGCGTTCCCGCCGGGGTACTCGACCGGCGGCGGTCACTACGAGCAGGAGATGGGGGACTTCGACAACGACGGCGACTGGGACATCTACGGTCTCAACTGGTTGAGCTTGACGGACAACGTCATGACGAACGTCGGAAACGGCGTGTACACGAACGTCGTCGCGCTTCCCGGGTCCAGCTCGGACGACAACGAAGGCGACTACATCGACTACAACAACGACGGCGACCTCGACATCTTCGTCGCGAACTTCTCGGGCCAGGAGCGGCTCTACGACAACAACGGCTCGGGCACGTTTTCGCTGACCGCCGGAACTCTGCCCGGCGACGGGACGACGTCGCTCGACGCGGACGTGTGCGACGTCGACAACGACGGCGACACCGACGTGTTCGTGGCGAACGACGGATCGCAGGCCGAGTGGTACCTGCAGAACACGACGACCGCCAACGACACGTTCGCGCCGCGGCTCACCAACCTCGAGCAGGCGCCGAACCGAACGGCGGGTCCGGCGCCGACCGTGATCCGCGTGCAGGTCGGCAGCAACACGAACTACTACATCACCTGGTATCACCCGACCGTGCTCAAGTACACGGTGAACGGCGGACCGGTGCAGACCGTCCCGATGCAGAGCTCGCAAGCTCAGATCTTCCGCGGGCTGATCCCGGGCAACCTCGTCGGGACGATCGCGTACCGCGTCGAGTCGTCGGACCAGTACGGCAACACGGGGATCTCGGTGGAGAAGACGTACACAAGCACCGATCCGACGTCGTTCTGCTCCGGCGACGGCTCGCTGCCGACGCCGTGCCCGTGCGTTCCGCCGAACACGGTGCCGAACCCCAGCGGCGCGAGCGGCCACGGCTGCGCGAACTCGTTCGACCTGGACGGCGCGATCCTGTCGACGAGCGGGTCGACGTCGCCCGACACGATCCAGTTCACGTGCGTCGTCGGCGGCAACTACGCGGCGTTCGCGCTGATGCTCAAGGGCGACGCCGTCAACCTGAACGGCTCGTCCAACGCGGACGGCGTTCTGTGCGTCTCGGGCGCGCTGCTGCGCTTCGGAGCGCACTACGCCGCGACGGGCGGTGCGCCCCCGGGCACCTGGACCTTGCCGAACGCGCTGATGCCGAACCCGATCTCGGTCGCCAGCGCGCAGCCGCCGGGCCAGACCGCCTACTACCAGCTCTTCTTCCGGAACGCGGCCCCGAACTTCTGCACGTCGGCGACGGCGAACTGGTCGAACGGCGTCCAGCTCGCGTGGCCGCCCTGATGAGCCACAGCCAGGCTCCCACGCCCCGCTGAAGCCGTACGCCGGGGAAGGGGAACCCGCAGGGGTATACTCCCCTCGAAAGACGGGGTCGTTCACCCCGTTCCCGGCCCGCCCCAGGGCGGCGCCCGGGCCTCCAGGAGCAAGCCTTGTCGACCGTGCAGTGTGGGTGCCTGCGGACCGCCGGCATCGTGGTCTTGTGCGCCGGGAGCGCGCTCGCGCAGTTCCAGAAGAACACGACCCAGATCCCGAGCGACAACTCGAACACCGAGAACGTCGACTTCGCGGACGTCGACCTGGACGGCGACTGGGACGCGGCTTTCGCGGACGGCGGGGACACGGATCAGGACCAGAGCCGTCTGTGGCTCAACCAAGGCTTCCTGCAGAGCGGCACGATCGGCTTCTACGCCGACGCGACGGCGGCGCGGTTTCCCGCGCTGCTGCAACAGAGTCGCGACATCGAGTTCGTCGACTTCGACAACGACAACGACGCCGACATCTACATCTCGAACACGTCGCAGATCCTCTCGCAGACGAACACGTGGTGGCGGAACACGGGACCCGGCTCGCTCGGGTTCTACGTCGACGAGACGGCCGCCCGCTGGGTCGGGCTCGGCGGACCGGGCTCGTCGGTCGCTCCCGGCGCGGTACTCGGCGGCGGCTTTCGCGACTGGTCGTGCGACTGCGACTTCGGCGACCTCGACAACGACGGCGACATCGACCTCGTGCACACGAGCTACGGCGGAGCGTTCGGCGGCCAGGTGCCCACGCGACTCTTCCTGAACGACGGCAACGGCTTCTTCAGCGAGTTCAATCCGTCCGGCGTCCAGCTGTCCGGCGGACAGATCACGAACGGCACGCCCGGCATCTGGTGCGAAGGCGCGCAGTCGGCGAACACGACGGACGCGACCGGAGCGAACTGCGACATCGCCTCGAGCACGCTCGACCTCGAGATCGGAGACATCGACGGCGACCTCGATCTCGACATCCTGCTCGGCGCGCGGCAGGAGCTGCCGCGGATGTTCTTCAATCGACTGGAGGAGAACGCCGGCGTGCTCACGTACTTCCGCGACGTGACCGGCGGCGTGTTCCCGGACGGCTACTCGACGGGGGCGGGACACTACGCGCAGGAGCTCGGCGACTTCGACGGCGACGGCGACCTCGACATCTACGGCGTGAACTGGCAGATCTCGCTCGACGACGAGACGCTCGAGAACGGCGGCGACGGAACGTTCGCGAACCTCCAGCTCGTGCCCGACTCGAACTCGGACGACAACGAGGGCGATTTCATCGACTACGACGCCGACGGAGATCTCGACGTCATCGTCGCGAACTTCTCCGGGCAGGAGCGCCTGTACGAGAACACCGACGGACTGGGGGCGTACTCGCTCACCGTCGGCGTGTTGCCTCCCGAGAGCCTCTCGACGCTCGACGCCGACGTCGCTGATGTCGACGACGACGGCGATTACGACTCGTTCCTCGCGAACGACAACCACGCGCCGGAGGTCTTCCTGAAGAACGTCGGCAACGTCGCCGACACGCACGCGCCGAAGTTGTACCGACTCGAAGCAGCCCCGGATCGCAGCGTGGGTCCTGCGCCCACGGTCGTGCGCGTGCAGGTCTACGACAACGCGTCGTACTACAACGCTTGGTACAACGCGACCGAGCTCGAGGTGCAGGTGAACGGCGGCGCGGTGCAGACGTTCCCGATGCAGAGCTCGCAAGGCCAGATCTTCCGCGGCGAGATCCCGGGTGCGCTCGAAGGTTTCATCACGTACCGCGCGGTGTCGACCGACGAGCACGGCAACACCGGCACTACGCCGTACAAGTCGTACGTCGCCGGCGGAACGCTCGGCACGTCGTTCTGTTCCGGCGACGGATCGCTGCCGACGCCGTGCCCGTGCTCGGCGCCCGACGTCGTTCCGAATCCCAGCGGTGAGCCCGGACACGGCTGCGCGAACTCGTTCAACCTGGCGGGCGCGAAGCTGACGGCGATCGGAACGACCTCACCGGACACGGTGAAGTTCCAGTGCTACGTCGCGCCGAACTACGTGGGCTTCGCGTTCCTCGCCAAGGGCAATGCGCAGGATCCAAATGGCGTCGCGTCGAGCGACGGCATCCGCTGCTTCGACGGAGCGGTCGTGCGCTTCGGCAGCCACTTCGCCGCGACGAACGGCGCGCCGATCGGCTACTGGACGTACCCGAACAACGTGCAGACGACGCCGGTGTCGGTGGCGAGCGCGCAGCCGGCGGGCCAGACCGCGTACTACCAGCTCTTCTACCGGAACGCCTCGGCCGGCTTCTGCAACCCGTCGACCGCGAACCTGTCGAACGGAGTCGCAGTTCTCTGGCCCTGACCGCGCACGCCGGACGTAACCTTGCGTGACGCTCGCCCTAGTCCGCGCGTCCCCCCCTTGGATCCACGAAATCCCCGAGTTTCCGTGAACACCCGGCATCCGGCGGGCATCTGACGCACCGAGTCGCGTGCTCGCTCTTCAGGAGTTCTTCATGCTTCGTTTCGATCGCCGATCCGCTCACCCCATGCGTCGTCGTCGTACATCGTCACGAATCGCGATCGCGATCCTCGGGGCGTCGGTCGGGCACGCCGCCTTCGCGCAGTCGCGGATCATCGAGTGGGGGCACGTCATCAAGGACAGTGCGATCAACACGGAATCGTTCGTTCAGGTGGATGCGGGGGGCGGTCACATCCTCGGGCTCCGTGCCGACGGCACCGTCGTCGCGTGGGGAGCGACCCTCGCGGGCCAATGCGACGTGCCCGCTCTGCCGCCGGGCGTGACGTACGCGCACGTCGAAGGCGGCTACGAGCACTCGCTCGCGCTGCTCAGCGACGGCTCGCTGCTCGCATGGGGAGACAGTCCCGTCATCCCGCCACCGCCGCCGCCGCCTGGACTCACGTACACCGAAGTCGTCGCGTCGGACACCGGGGGCCACGCACTGGCGCGGCTCAGCGACGGCACCGTCGTCGGTTGGGGAGCGAACGACTGGACGCAAGCCACCGTCCCCACCCCTCCGCCGGGCGTCACGTACGTCGACTTCTCCGCGGGCGGTCAGCACTCGCTCGCCTGCCGGAGCGATGGACTGGTGACGGCGTGGGGCCGCAACTTCAACGGGCAATTGAACGTGCCCGCTTTGCCCGCTGGCCTCACCTACGTGAAGGTCGCCGCGGGTTCGACTCACTCGCTCGGGCTGCGCAGCAACGGCACGATCGTCGGCTGGGGAGGGACGATCAGCTCGAACACCGCTCCGCCGCTGCCCCCGGGAACGACCTACGTGGAGATCGAGGCGGGGAACGGCAACGGTGCGGCTCTGCGCAGCGACGGCGTGATCGTTCAGTGGGGATCCGAATACGGCGGAAGCATCCTTCCTGCGGCGCCGCCTGGACTGACGTACACGTCGTTCGGTTTTGGTTTCGGCACCGTCGTGGCCTTGCGCAGCGACGGCGTCACGGTCACGTCGCCGAACATGCAGAACCCGCCGATTCCTCCCGTGGGCACGAGCTACACGCACATCGCCGCGGGTCAGAATTTCGGAGTCGCGCGCCGCAGCGATGGCCAGATCGTCACATGGGGGTACGACTCGAATGCACCCTTGACCGTTCCGCAGCTCTCGCCCGGCTATTCCTACGTCGACGTCGTCGCCGGGGATTCTCACATCGTGGCGCGACTCAACGACGGGTCCGCGCTCGCATGGGGCTGGAACAACCAGAATCAGGGGAACGTGCCCGCGCTCCCGGGATCCTTGACGTACGTCGAGATCTCGACTCTCGGCGCGTACAACATCGCGCGCCGCAGCGACGGATCCTTGGTCGATTGGGGCTTCAGCGGTGGCGTGCCGGGCTTGCCGCTCTTCATCCCCTCCAATCCGTTCGTCGAGGTGTGCGTGGGCGGATTTCACGCCGCGCGACGGGCCGACGGCAACTTCGTCGTGTGGGCGCCGGGCGGCGCGTCGCTGGGGCAGCTCAACGTTCCTCCCTTGCCGCCGGGCATGCGCTACATCGACTTCGAGATCGGCGGCAGCCACGGTCTCGCGCGGCGCAACGACGGATCCGTGGTCGGCTGGGGCAACAACGCCGACGGGCAAGCCACCATTCCGGCGATCCCGCCGGGCGTGACGTTCGTGGAGCTCGATGCGTACTCGAGTTTCAACTTCGCGCGTCTGAGCGACGGATCGCTGATCGGTTGGGGAGCGAACAGCTTCGGTCAACTCGATCTTCCCACCGCGCCGCCCGGATACCGGTTCGCCGAGATCGCCGCACACGCGTTCCGCTCGATCGCGCGATTGGAGCCGTGGACGTCGGTCGGCACGCCGTTCTGCTTCGGCGATGGTTCGCTCCCGACTCCGTGCCCGTGCGTTCCGCCGAACACGGTGCCGAATCCGAGTGGATTCCCGGGTCACGGCTGCGCGAACTCGTTCAACCTCGACGGCGCGCTGCTTGCCGCGAGCGGAACGCTCTCGCCCGACACGGTCGTGTTCGAGTGTCAAGTCGCGCCGGTCTTCGTTGCGTTCGGCTTCCTCTTGAAGGGCAACGCGAGCGATGCCAACGGCGCCGCGTCGAGCGACGGCATCCGCTGCGTCGACGGACAGCTCATCCGCTTCGGCGGACACAACGCCGGCACGAACGGAGCGGAGCAGGGCGTGTGGACGTACCCGAACCTCGTGCAGACGGTGCCGGTGTCGGCGGCGACGCTGCAACCCGCCGGGCAATCCGCGTACTACCAGCTCTTCTACCGCAACTCGGCGCCGAACTTCTGCAACGCGTCGACGGCGAACCTGTCGAACGGGATCCAGCTCGACTGGCCGCCGTAGCGCGCCGCGGTCCTTCGACGTTCGCGCGTCGAGCGGTCGACCGCGGCCGGTGTAGTACAATCACGCGGCCGCGCCCATCGCGCGAACGCCGCGTTTGAACCCTCTGCGCTACCTCCCGTTCGTCCGCCGCGGACTGTTTCACGACGGGCCGCCGCTGCACCTCACGCTGTTCGTCACGGGCCGGTGCAATCTGCGCTGCCGGCACTGCTTCCACTGGAAAGAAGTGGCCGCCGGCGTCGAGGGGCCGTCCCTCGAAGCCTTCCAACGGTTGGCCGATTCTGCGGCTCGGATGGGGCCGCTCGTCTGGGTCTCGTTCGGCGGGGGCGAGCCGTTCCTGCGCCGCGATCTCGCGGACGTCGCGCGCGCGTTCGGCAAGCACGGCCTGCGGCACCTCGCCATTCCGACGAATGGCCTCGTCGAGGACCGCCAGCACGAGTTCATCGACCGCGTGCTCGCCGAGAACCCCGACCTCTACCTCTCGGTCGCGGTGTCGTTCGACGGCCCGCCGGCCATCCACGATTCGATTCGGCAAGTTCCCGGCGGACACGCGCGCTCGATGGCGTCGGTGCGGTCGCTCAAGGAGCACGCGAAGCGCGTCGAGCGCCTGGGCGTCGGCATCCTCGTGTGCGTGACGTCCGAGAACCAGGACGTGCTCGCCGACCATGTCGAGGACCTCGTGCAGGAGCTCCATCCCGACAACGTGACGATCAACCTCGCGCGCGGGACGGCGCTCGACACGAGCCTCTTGAAGGTCGACATCGCCCGCTACGAGGAGGTGGTCGAGCGCAAGCGGAAGCTCGTTGCGAGCGGCGCGCTGCCGTACTTCGACTTCCCGCTCGCGAAGCTCGCGGTCGCGCGCGACGACCTGATGTATGAGCACGTTGCGCAGGTCGCGCGCGGCGGACCGGAAGCTCGTCACTTGCCGTGCACCGCCGGCCGCTTGTCGGCGGTCGTCTTCGAGAACGGCGAGGTGCACCCGTGTGAGATCCTCGGCCGCTCGATCGGCAACCTGAACGACGTCGGTTGGGATCTCGAGCGCCTGTGGAGCTCGGCCGAGGCCGAGAAGCTCCGCGACGAGATCCAAGCGACGCGCTGCACCTGCACGTGGGAGTGCGCGCAAGCCGACAACGTCTTGTTCAACGCGCGCAACTGGCCGCGTCTGGCCGCGAGCGTGCTGCGCTCGTGAGCGCGAGGGACCTCGCCGTGCCGCGCCTGGGCGTGATCATCCCGTGCCGCAACGAAGGCCTCGTGATCGAGCGCAAGCTGCGCAACGTCGCGCTCGGCCGGTTCCCGGCTTCCGCGCGGCCGCACCGCATCGTCGTCGTCGACGACGGTTCGGAGGACGATACCGTCCCGTGCGCGCGCTCGTTGGTGAACCGCATGAGCGAAGCGGGGCTCGAGCTCGCGATCGTGTCGAACGGCGTGCGGCCGGGAAAACCCGGCGCGATCCGGCAGGGGCTCGAAGAGCTCGGCGGCGACGTCGATCTCGTCGTGCTCACCGACGCCGACGTCGTGGTCGAGCCGGATTCGTGGAGCGCGATCGCGCGCGCGTTCGAGAGCGACGGGGAGCTCGCGATGGCCTGCGGCGCGCAGACGTTCGTCCGCGACTTGAAGAGCGACGGCACCTGTCGAGGCGTCGACGGCGGAGCGGCGATCGACTCGTCCAGCGCGTACGACCGCTGGACGGCGCGGGTGCGGGCGCTCGAGTCGCGCTTCGGGCGCCTCTTCAGCGTCCACGGCCAGCTCTTGGCGTGGCGCGCGAGCTTGGGCCTCGTGCCGCAGTTCGGCATCGCGGCCGACGACCTCGACCTGATGTTCCAGGTGCGCTCGCGATCCGAGGAGCCGCGACGCGTGCGGATCGTCCAAGGCGCGCGGTTCTTCGAGATGAAGGCGCCGACGTCGGCCTCCGCATTCGATCAAGCGCTGCGCCGAGCGCGCGCCTACTTCCAGGCGCTCCGCGCGAGCCGCGGCGCGGGCGGCCTCGTCGATCGCGCGCAGTGGACGATGTACCGTTGGATGCCGGAGATCGCGCCGGTGCTCTCGTTCGTCGTCCCGCTGCTCGTGTGCGCCGCGGCGTGGTGGGCCTTTGGCGCGGTGACCGCTCTGGCGCTGCTCGCGCTGTGCGCCGCGGTCGCGCTGACGCCGGCGGCGAAGCACGCTCGCGCGCTCATGCGCGTGATCCGCGCGGCGCGCGCGCTCGAGAAGGACGCGCCGCTCCCCGAACGCTGGGAGATGGTCCGGCGATGAGCGTCGAGCCCCGCCCGTCCGAGCTCCCGCAGACCGACGAACGCCGCGCGCGATGGATCTTCGCGCTGATCTTCGCCGTGGCGCTCGCGCTGCGCCTCGTCGCGACGTTCCAGTACGAAGCTCGTCATCCGCACGCCGATCACCCCGTGATCGACGAGGCGTCGTACGACCGCTGGGCGCGCGAAATTGCCGCCGGCGAATGGCTCGGGAAGGAAGTGTTCTTCCAGGAGCCGCTCTACCCGTACTCGCTCGCGGTCGTGTACGCGCTGTTCGGTCCCGAGCGGATCGTCGCGCGCGTGGCGCAGTGCGTGCTCGGCGCATGGGCGGCGGTGCTCGCGGGCGTGCTCGCGAAGCGAGCGTTCGGGAAGCGCGCCGGCTTCGTCGCCGCGGGACTCCTCGCGATCTACTGGCCCGGACTCTTGTTCCCGCCGCTCCTGCTCAAGGAGAACCTGTTCCTCCCGCTGTTCGCGGTCTTCGCGTGGCTCTTGACCTCGACGCACGACGCGAAGCATCCGCGTGCGACGTGGTTCGCGTCCGGTCTCGTGGGCGCACTCGGTGCGCTCCTGCGCGGCAACATGCTCGTCCTATTGCCGGTGTTCGCCGCCTGGCCGTTCGCACGGGCGCTGCTCGAGCGTCGCGCACGCGTCGCGAGCCTCGTGCATTGCGCGTGCGTCGCCCTCGGCATCGCGTGCGTGCTCGTGCCGGTCGCGTGGCGCAACCAGCACGTCGCGGGGGTGTTCGTCCTGACGACGAGCGGCGCGGGCACGAACCTCTACGGCGGCAACAACCTCGAGAACGAGTACGGCCGCGCATCGGAGTTCAGCTTCACGCGCGGGATCCCCGAATACGAAGCCGGCGACTGGCGCCACGAAGCCGAGCGGCGCACCGGGCGCGCGATGGACGCCGCGGAGGTGAGCGACTTCTGGAAGCGCGAGGTCGTGCGCTCGTTCCGAGAGCATCCCCGCGAGCACCTCGCGATCCTGTGGAACAAGCTGCGGCTCACGCTCGGCGCGTACGAGGTGCCGGACAACCACATGCTCGCGTGGGATGCGCGCTACGTTCCGATCGCGCGGCTGCCGTGGCCGGGATTCGGCATCCTCGGCACGGTGGGGATCGCGGGGCTTCTCTTGTGGCTCGCGCACCGGCACAGGGCGCTCACGAGCTTCGCGCCGGACGAGCCGCGCGCCGCGCTCGACATGGCGGCGCTTTTCGCGCTGTACCTCGCGACGATCGTGTTGACGGTGACGAGCGATCGGTCGCGGCTCCCGCTCGTGGTGCTGCTCGCCCCGTTCGGCGGTTACGCGGCGAGCTGGATCCTCGAGGGCGCGGCGCGACGCCACGCCGCGGCGCTCGTCGCATCGGCGATCTCGCTCGGCGTGGCGGCGGTTATCGTGACGACGCCCGTCCTGTCGGAGCGCGAGATCGCGGAAGACTACGACGAGCGCGACTACAACTTGGCGGTGCAGTGGCTGACGCAGAAGGATGCGGACGCGGAGCGCGTCGCCGAAGCGAAAGCGATCGCGGCGCGGCTCGCGCAACGCTATCCGCAGAGCGCGAGGATGCAGGTGCTCGTCGCCGACATCGACGTGCGGCGGGCGATCGCGCTGGTCATTCACCCGGAGGCGGCGAGTCGAAGCGCCGGACGCGATCAGCTCGCCAGCGTCCTCGCGCGCGTCGATCGCCTCGCGGACGAGCCCACTCTCAACGCGCGCGAGCGTTTCCGAGCGCAGAGCCTCTCGTCGTGGATCCGCTTGCAGCTCACCGATTGGGCCGGCGCGGAGAAGCGCGCGCGCGAGGCGCTCCAGTTCGATCGCGAGAGCCCCGAGCTGCGTCTGCAGCTCGCACGCGCGCTGCTCGGCGCGGCGGACGATTCGTCGAACACGTCGGCGGGAGCGCAGATCGACGAGGCGCTGAAGCTGATCGACGTGCTCCGCGCGGAGCGGGTGGCGGCCGAGCACGAGACCGAGCTCGCGCTCCTTCACGCGCAGGCGAAGTTCCAGCGCGGGCGTCTCGTGCTCGCGTCGGGACCGGTCGACGACGCGCTGCGCGGCAGCGGGCAGCAGGACATCAAGGACGCGCTGCGCGAGCTGCAGCCGATCGCGGAGTCGGGCTCGATCTCGTTCGACCACCGCCGCCGCGCGCGGGCGATCGCGGGCTGGATCCAGATCGCGTTGCAGAACCCGAAGTCGGCCGAGAACCACTTCCGCGCGTCGCTCTCGTTCGTGAACGATGCGACGGTCGAGCTCGGGCTCGCGCACGCACTGATCATGAGCGTGGAGAAGGACCCCGCCGGCGAGCAAGCGGAGCAGAAGCTCGGCGAGGCGAAGCAGATCCTCGACAGGCTGGAAGCGATGGGGGCGCGCACCATGGGGCTGCGCGAGCGCGCCGCGCAGCTCGAGTAGCGTCAGTCGGCTCGGTCCGACTCGGCAAGCCGCTGCAACGCGTCGCCGGTCATGCGGTACACGGTCCACTCGTTCATCGGCCGCGCACCGAGCGACTCGTAGAATCCGATCGCATCCTTGTTCCAATCGAGGACCGCCCACTCGAACCGGCCGCAGCCGCGCTCGAGCGCGATGCTCGCGAGCCGCGCGAGGAGCGCGCGACCGATGCCGCGCCCTCGGAAGTGCGGACGCACGAAGAGGTCTTCGAGGTAGAGACCGGGCTTGGCGAGGAAGGTCGAGTAGTTGTGGAAGTAGAGAGCGAACCCGGCGACGTCGTCGCCGACGCGAGCGATCAGCGCCTCGGCGCGGGGTCGCTCGCCGAACAGTGAGTCGCGGATGCGCTCCTCGGTGGCGACGACCTCGTTCGACAGCCTCTCGTACTCGGCGAGCTCGCGGATGAGCTGAACGAGCATCGGCACATCGGCGATCGTGGCCGGTGAGAGTTCGGGACGTTTCAACAAGGTGGCCAGGGTACCGCCGCAAAAGAATGCTGCCCACCGCCTCCGCGAAGAGAGGCGATGGGCAGCGCTTCAGCGATGAGGAGTGATCGTTAGAACTGCGCCGCTTCGGTCGAGCCTTCGAGCGCCTTCGTCGAGCTCTGGCCCTGCGAAACCGCGTTCGTGACCGCGTCGAAGTAGCCGGTGCCGACCTCGCGCT
>CAZQHA010000101.1:0-11788 GCA_964592795.1 uncultured Planctomycetaceae bacterium
AAGCTCGCGGTCGAGCGCGTCCCGTTCCACCTGCGCGCGACGTTGCGCGCGACGATCGACCTGCTCGCGCCGAAGGCCGCCGCGAAAGGCGTCGCGCTCGAGCTCCGACTCCACGACGACGTGCCCGAGCGCGTCGTCGGCGACCCCGGACGCATTCGGCAGGTTCTGCTCAACCTGATCGGCAACGCGGTCAAGTTCACCGAGCAGGGATCGATCGTCGTTCACGTCCGTCGCGTGGGAGACGCCGGCGCGTCGACGCTGCGCTTCGAGGTGCGCGACACCGGCATCGGAATCCCCGCCGACGTGCTCCCGCACTTGTTCCAGAAATTCGCGCAGGCGGACAGCTCGACCACGCGGCGCTTCGGAGGTACGGGTCTGGGCCTTGCGATCTCGAGACAGCTCGTGCAACTGATGGGCGGCGAGCTCGCGGTCGAGAGCGAGATCGGCAAGGGCTCGACGTTCCGCTTCGAACTCGACCTGCCCTTGGACTTGGACGTCCCCGAGATGGTGCGTCCCGCGGCGCGCGACGCCGACGCGCCCAGCCGCTGGTCGGTGTTGCTCGTCGAAGACAACCCGGTCAATCAGAAGGTCGCGAGGTACCTGCTCGCGCGCTCGGGTTGCCGCGTCGAAGTCGCGGAGAACGGCCGGGACGCGATCGCGAAGGTCGCGACCACGGCGTACGACATCGTGTTCATGGACTGCTTGATGCCGGAGATGGACGGCTACGACGCCACGGCGGAGATCCGGCGCAAGGAGCCGCCGGCGAAGCGCGTGCGGATCGTCGCGATGACGGCGAACGCGCTGCGCGGCGATCGGGAGCGCTGCTTGTCCGCGGGGATGGACGACTACCTGTCGAAGCCCCTCGATCCCGAGGAGCTTGCCGCGGCGCTCGATCGCGCCGCCGCCGCGCGCACGGCGAGCGTCTGAGCCACAGGACTTGGTCGCGGGCTCGGCCGGGCGGTATAAGCAGTCGCGCCGTGCAGTCCTTGGCCATCGTCGCTCTCGTGTGTCTTCCGGGCTCGCCGAGAGTCGAGCTCTCGGTCTACGCCGCGATCAGCACGCGGGACGCGCTGCTCGAATTGGAGAAGGACTACGAAGCGGGCACGGGCGTCGACCTCGTGCTCAACTTCGGCTCCTCCGGCGACCTCGCGCAGCAGATCGTCGCGGCCGCGAAGGCCGACGTCTTCCTCTCGGCCGACGAGATCGAGATGGAGAAGGTCGAGACGGCGAAGCTCGTCGCCGCGGGCTCGCGGCGTGTGCTGCTCGGCAATCAACTCGTCGTCGTGGAGCCGGTGGATGCACCTTCGATCTTCACGACGCCGTTCGCGGCGTCACAGCTCGCCGATCCGCGGATCAAGTGGCTCTCGCTCGCCAACGTCGACGCCGTGCCGGCGGGTCGATACGCGAAGGCCTGGCTGATGCGGGCGAACGTATGGAAGGACGTCGAAGCGCGCATCCTTCCGGGCGTCGACGTCCGCGCGGCCCTCGCGGCGGTCGAATCGTCCGGCGCGCAGGCCGGGATCGTGTACAAGACCGACGCCGCGCGCTCGAAGAAGGCGCGCGTCGTGTTCACCGTCCCGAGCGCGGAGGGTCCGAGGATCGGGTACCCGATCGCGGTCATCGCCGGTCGTCCGAACGAGCGCGCCGCGCGCGCGCTCGTCGAGTTCCTCGCGTCGGCGAAGGCGCGCGGCGCGTTCGAGAAGCTCGGGTTCACCTTCTTGCCGCCGGCGGCTCCGACGCCGAAGTAGCGACTCGGGTGAGCTCGGCCGATTCCGCGACCGCGACCATCCTGTGGACGACCCTGCGCGTCGCGCTGTGCGCCACGGTGCTCGTCGCTCCGCTGGGCGTCGCGCTCGGCTACGCGCTGGCGCGGCGATCGTTCCGCGGCAAGAGCCTCGTCGAGACGTTCGTCGCGCTGCCGCTCGTCCTGCCCCCCACCGCGATCGGCTACCTCCTCTTGACGCTGTTCTCGCGCCACGGGCTCTTGGGTGCGGGCACGCTCGGTTTCGATCCCGACGTCCTGTTCACGTGGCGTGCGGCCGTGATCGCGTCGGCGGTCGTCGCGCTGCCGCTCGTCGCGCGCACCGCGCGCACCGCGTTCGAGGAAGTCGATCCGCGACTCGAGCTGATGGCGCGCACGCTCGGCATGCCGCGCTCGCGCGTCTTCCTCTCGGTCACGCTGCCTCTGGCGCGCCGCGGGCTGTGGGCCGCGACCGCACTGGGATTCGGGCGCGCGCTGGGCGAGTTCGGCGCCACCGTGATCGTCGCCGGCAACATCCCCGGACGCACGCAGACGCTCGCGCTCGCGATCTTCAGCGAGATCCAGCTCGGCAACACGGACGCGGCGCTGCGCCTCGTGGCGATCACGGTCGGCATCGCGTTCGTCCTGATCTGGTTCATCGAGCGCGCGCTGCGTCCGCGCACGGAGCCGATGCGTCGATGACGCGCGCCCGCACCGAGATCCGCGTGATCCTGCCGCTCGCGCACTTCGTGCTCGAGGTGGACTTCGAGAGCGACGCGCGCTCGCTCGGCATCTTCGGGCCCAGCGGCGCCGGCAAGTCGAGCCTCCTCGAAGCGATCGCGGGGTGGCGCAAGCCCGCCGTCGGCCGGATCCGTGTCGGGGACGCCGTCTTCTTCGACGACGCGATGAAGATCTCGCGACCGCTCGATCGGCGCGGCGTCGGCTACGTGCCGCAGGATGCGCTGCTGCTGCCGCACTGGACGGTTCGTCGAAACGTCCGAGCGGGTGTGTCGCGCGACGGCGACGACCGGGACGTCCAGCGCATCGCGGAGGTCCTGGAGATCGCGCATCTCTTCGACCGTCCGTGCACGCACCTCTCGGGCGGAGAGCGCCAGCGCGTCGCGCTCGCGCGCGCTCTCGCGTCGCGGCCGAGCGTGCTCCTGCTCGACGAGCCGCTGGGATCGCTCGATCTGCCGCTGAGGCGTCGCATCCTGCCGTACTTGATCCGCGTGCGCGACGAGTTCGAGCTGCCCACGCTCTTCGTGTCGCACGATGCGACCGAAGTCCAAGCGCTGTGCGACGAGGTCGTCGTGCTCGAGGCCGGCCGCGTGAAGCGGCGCGGCGAGCCGAACGAGGCGCTGCGACACGCCGGCTCCGGGGAACGCGCGTTCGAGAACGTGCTCTCGGGCTCCGTCGCGTCCGTCGACGGCGGGACGTGCGTCGTCGCGCTCGAGCCGGGAGGCGAGGCGCGCGTTTCGTCCGCCGGCCTCGCCGTGGGAATGCGCGTCCTCTTCGCGATCGGTTCCGACGAGATCCTCGTCGCGCTCGACGCGCCGACGCGCATCTCGGCGCGCAACGTGCTCCCCGCGCTCCTCCAGAAGGTCGAGGCGTCGCCCGGCGGCGGCGTGCGCGTGGACGGCCGAATCGACGGCGGCAAGGGAGCGCGGCTCTCCGCGAGCTTGACGCAGGCATCGGTCGACGAGCTGGCGCTCGAGGCCGGTCAGGTCGCGTACTTCGTCTTCAAGACGAACTCGTGCCGCGTCCTCTCGACCGTGGCTTAGCGCGGCGTGTCGCGACCGTCGCCGCGGCGCTCGCGGCGCGGACGCGGGTTCTCGAGCTCGAATGGACGCTTCTCGAGCAGCTTGGGATCGAGCGCGCCGAGCCCCGCCTGCAGCTTCGCGAGGAGCTCCGCGTTCGGCGCCTCCTCGAGCTTCGCGCTGAGCATCTTCGCCGTGTCGACGGGCGTGATGTTCAGACCGTCGGGAGTCGCTCCGGCGGCCGGCGCGCGCTCGAACGACGCGAGGATCTCCTGCGTCGCGAGCTCGAGGTCGCCGCGCTCGAGCGCGATGCGCGCGCGACCGGCGACGGCCAGCGCGATGAAGTGCTGCGCGTTGTCGCGGCCGTCGGGGCGCTCGGCGGCGAAGCGCTCGTAGTGCGCGATGCCGCGCGCGTACGACGACAAGGCCTTGTCGACGTCGCCTTCCCGCCGATGGTGCTCCGCGGCGACGAGCGACGCATAGCCCGCGAACCAGACGAGGTCGGCGTTCGACGAGTCCTGCGCGAGCCGCGCCGCGTAGCCGGCCTCGAGGCCGTCGGGGCCGCTCTCCCACAGGATGCGCGCGCGCAGCCGATCGTGGACGAGCGCGGAGGCCGGGAAGCGCGCGATCGCGTCGTCGAGGATCGCGTTCGCGCGCGCCGTGCCGCCCAGCCAGCGCAAGAAGTCGTAGAACGACACGAGGTGCTCGTCGGAGCCGAGCGGATGCTTCGCGAGCACGGCGTAGGCGGCGTTGATGTCCGACAGCCACTCGGGCGGCCAGCTCGATCCGGCGCGATACGCCTCGCGGATCGCGCGCTGTCGCGCGCTCGCGAACAGCGCCAGCACACGCAGCTCGGTGCGCTCGAGCACGTTGTCCGCGGTGGTGCCGGGCATCAGCATGCCGCCTTCGACCGCCGCCACCGCGTGCTTGCGCGCGCTCGCGTCGTCGCCGGACAGCGCGTCGGACACCGCGAGCACGAGATCGAGCTTGAAGCCGCTCGCGCCGAGCGCCTTCGCTTCGTCGATCGCGCGGCGCGCGTCTTCGACCAGCAGCGCGACGTAGCGTCGCTCGGTCGCCGGATCCTCCGCGCGCGCGAGCAGGGCCTTCGCGAGGTCGAGACGCGAGCTCGCGTCCTTCGGCCGGGCTTCGGCGTCGGCGGCGCGCGCGTCGAGGCTCGGCGCGGGCGTGCGCATCTGCGATTCGTACTCTTGTTCCGTCGCGCGGCGCGCGTCGACCCACTTCGAGCCTTGCGCCAGACCTTGGTGCACCGCGGTCAGCGTGCGCGCGCGCGGAAACTTTTGACCCAGGCGCTGCGAAGCCTCGATCAGCATCGCGCGCTCCTCGGCCGCGAGCGGGACCTTCAGCGCTTCGGCGATCAGGTCGACCGCGCCCTCGGTCTCGCAGCGCGCCAGCGCCTGTCGCGCCATCCGCGCGTGATCGAGATCGAGGCCGAAGATCGCCAGCCGCAGCAGGTCGACTTGGTCGACCTCGCGCCGCGTGAGCACGGCCTGCAAGAGCGTCCGGCGCACCTCGGGCGTCCCCTTCTCGTACTCGATCTCGATCGACGTGCGGTCGATGACGTCGGGGCTCTTCGTCCGTTCCGCGAGCGGCATGTCGTGGTCGAGCGGCCGCGGCGGCGGGCGATTCTCCACGCCCTTGACCAGCGCGGTGAACACGGTCTGCGTGTCCCACGAGAAGTAGACGTCGTACATCTCCTTGCCGTCGAGCTCGAGCGCGATGTGACGCGGCGAGACGCGGATGCCGTCGAAGTACTTCTCGTAGAGCTCGGTCTCGGCGGCGATGTGCTCACCGCAGGTGATCGCGCCCAGGCGCGGACAGTGCACGCGCCGGCCCTTCTCGTCGTAGTCGCGCGGCGTGTGGCGGTAGACCGACGCGACGACACAGACGTACGGCTCGAACAGCTTCGCGGTCTCGCTCTCGCGGTAGCGCACGCCGGCGTAGTGCTCGCTCGCGATCTCGCCGTCCATGTTGACGGCGACGAGGATCGGCTTGCCGGTGGCGCGCGAGACGCGCACGGCGTCGTCGAACGAGCGCTGCCAGGAGATCAGCACCGGCTTCTTCCAGCCCTCCGCCGTCGCCGCCGGCCACATCTGCGGCTCGGTCATTCCCTCGGGCAGACGCGGAGGCGAGCCCATGCGCGTCGCGTCGTCGGACGGCGGAGCGCCGCCGGTTTGACGAGGCGTCGTTTGCGGCGCGGGCGGCGCGGCGCCTTGCGGCTCTTGCGCGGCGCCGATGGAGGCGAGGAGGACGAGTGCGGCCGGAGCTGTGATCTTCACGCGCGAACAATTTATCACGGCGCTCTCGAGCTCGCGATCACGTGCCGCGCGCGACTCAGTCGCGGTACTTCGCGTGGCACTGCTTGCACGTCTGACCGAGCTTCTTGAATTGCTCCGCGAGCGCTTCACCCGACGGCGCGGCCTTCTCGAGCTCGATCTCGATCGCCTTCGATTGCGCGGTCGAGTCGTGGATCCAGCGCTGGAAGTCCTCGGGGCGCGACTTCACGTCGGCATCCGCTTCGAGCCCGCGAAACAAGTTCTCGAGGCGCGCGGCGACGGCGATCGGCACGAGGTCGGGATGATCGGCCGGCGCTCCCCACTGCGCCTTCTCGATCGCCTTCAGCGAATCGAACTCCTCGTCGACCGCGACCATGGTCTGCGTGAAGCCCGACGTCTTCGACACCGCGGGGAACGCGTCGGACGCGGTCGCCAGGCGCGCGGCATCCGCCGGCGTCGCGTCGGCGACGCACTGGTAGAGACCCTTGTAGTTCTCGGCGGTCCCCGAGACCTTCATCCGCGCGGTCGCCTCGTCCGGCGTCAGGAGTCCGAGAGTGACCGCGGCGGCGCCCAGCGCACCGGCGCTGCGGTGCTTGCCGTGGTGGCAGTGCACGTATACGGGTCCGCCGAGATCGTGGATGGCGCGCGCGATCTCGAGCGTGCGCTCCGGCCTCACGCCGTTGTAGCCGACCGGCAAGTGCACGTAGCGCATGCCGTGCGCCTGCGCGCGCGCGACATCCGGCGGCGAGCCGTCGACCGAGAGGATCGTGCGCACGCCGAGCTCTCGCAGCGACGCGAACCCCGCGTCTCCGTCCGGCACCGAGCCGCTGTACATCCCCGCCACATACGTGACGACGTTGTGCAGTCCCGGGAAGTCGACGGGCTTCGTCGCATCGGCGGCCGGAGCGGCGACCGCGACGGCATGCACGTCGTCGCCGGCGGCGGAGGTCGCTCCGTGCGCGTTGCTCGACTCGAGCCCGAGCGCCGCGGGCTGCGGGATCGGCTTCGCGACCGCCGGCGGCGCGATCTCGGGGGAGGGCGGGCGCGTGTCCTTGCAGGCGAGCGGGAGAAGCGCGGCGAGTACGAGTGCAGGGATCGTGAGGCGTGCCATCGGTGGGGCCGACTAGTCGCTCCGTGACCCTCGGTCACGCGGTCGCGGAGAGAGTCCATTCGCTACCTGAGACCCGCGATCTAGCGACCGCTAAGGGCGGCCATGCTCGGTCACGCCTGCCTTCTGCTCGTCGCCTTCGCCGCTTCCCCTTCCGCACGCATCGCGGAGATCGAGGACAAGGAGCTCGCGAAGCTTGCGAGCGTCCTCGCCGCGCGCACCGACGCGCGCGCCGCGGGCCGCGGCGTCGAGAAGTTTCGCGACGAGCTGCTGCTCGAGCTCGAGCGCCTCGCCAAGGACCATCCCGGTTGGCATCCGCTGCGCGACTCGCGAGAACTGGGTCGCGCGTGGCAGCTCGCCCGGCCGGCGGCGAAGGATCGTCCGGGTCGCATCGCGACCGAGGTCGTCGAGCCGTCGAGCTTCGGCGGCGCCGGGCTCGCGCTCACCTACCGGCTGCCGAGCCACTACGCGCCGGAGAAAGCCCGCTACCCGCTGATCCTCGCGATCCCCGACTTCGACGAAGCGCCGGCGGAGCACCTCCGCGCGCAGTGGACCCTGCCCGCGATCCTCGACGGCGCCATCCTCGTCAGCCCGGCGATGCCGTCGAAGCGCGAGGACTGGTCGAAGGTGGCGATCCACGGGCGTCCGGGAGGACTCGCGCACGTGCTCGCGGCGACGCGCATCGCGAGCGAGCGATTCGCGGTCGACGTCGAGCGCGTCTACGTCGTCGGCCGCGGCAAGGGCGTTCCCACCGCGCTCGCCGCGGGCAACACCGCGGCGCAGCGGTTCGCGGGGATCGCCGGCCGCGCGGGCGACGCGGGCGACCTCGGCGCGGACAACTTCGTGACGTTGCCGGTGCTCTTCGTCGGTGCCGGAGCGAAGGCGACCGAGCTCGAGCGCAAGGCGCGCGGCGCGGGGATCGACTCGGTGCGCCTCCTTTCGTCGGGCGGAGAGCCGGAGATCTGGAGCTGGATGCTCGAGAACCCGCGGCGGTCGAATCCGACGCGCGTGACCGTCGCGCCCGGAGATCCGTTCCCGACGCGCGTCGCGTGGCTGCAGATCGCTCCGTCGGCGTCCGATGCGCGCGTGGCCGGGGAGATCGATCGCGAGAAGAACACGATCACGATCCAGAGCCACGGAGCCCACAAGACGACCGTGTTTCTGCACGACGGTCTCGTCGACCTGGACCGCCCCGTCACGTTCGTGTGCAACGGCATCGAGCGGTCGAGCGCGATCACGCGCAACCTGACGACCGCGCTCGATCTCCTCGAGGACGGCACGAGCGATCCCGCGTGCGTGTACGTCGCGCGTGTCGAGCTCGACCTGACCGCCAAGGAAGCCGGCGCGCTGCTGGCGCCGCCCGTGCCGCCGGACGCGGAGCTCGCCGAGCAGCTCGCCGCCGCCGGACGCGACGCCGCGCGACTCTGGCGCGTCCACGAGTGGTGCCTCGCGAACGACCGAGGCGCGGCCGCGACCTCGGTGTTGCGGAGCATCCTGCGCGTCTCGCCCGACCACGAACAAGCGCGCCGAGCGCTCGGCCACGTCCGCGCGCACGGCGCGTGGTTCCCTTCGCAGGAAGCGCTCGACCGCTTCGATCGCAGCCAACAACCCGACGTGGCCAAGGCGCGCAACTTCGCGCTGCACGAAGGCACGTGGGTGCGTCCCGACGAGGTCGCGCGCCTCTCGAAGGGTTGGGTGAAGGACCACGAGAGCGGCTTCTGGATCTCGCTCGACGACCGCCGAAAGCTCGACGAGGGCTGGGTGCGACAGGACTTCGATTGGATCGCGCCGGCCGAGGCGCGCCACGTCGACATGGGCCTGTGGAAGGTGCAGGGCGAGTGGCTCGATGCGCGCGCCGCCGACCGCGCTCGCGCGCGCACCGACGACATGTGGGTGATCCCCGGTCCGCAGATCGTGCTCCACACGACCGTCGATCGAGACGTCGCGCTGCGCGCGCAAGCGGAGATGGACCGCGCGTGCGACGACTTGCGCCGCGTGTTCGGAGCCGAGCCCGCGCTGCCGATCCATGCCGCGCTCCTGCGCGACGAAGAGCAGTACGACCGCTTCGCGTTCGGCGATCCCGATGGCCGCCGCCGCGGCACGCACGGTGGGCGCCTCCACGCCGTGCACACCGCGTTCTTCGCGGAGAGCTGGGTCCAGCGCGAAGGCGGAGAGCTCGCGTTCCGCGGCATGGGCGTCGGCTACTGGGATCCCGAGATTCCGAACGGCCACTTGTACGGCGTGCACTCGGCGCGGCTCGCGGCCGGCCTGTCGTACGCCGACGCGATCGATCCGAGCCCGAAGACGGTGCGCCGCGCGTTGTCGAAGGGAACCGGCGGCGACTACGTCGCGGCGTACGACGCGGAGAAGCGCTTGCCCGCGTGGCTGCGCTACGGCGGCGCGGTCTACGCAGAGCGCTACTTCAAGGATCCCAGCGCGGTCGAAGGACGCGACCCGTGGTGGGCGCGCGCTTGGTCGATCGAGAACCTCAGGACGCGCGGCGGGATGCGCCCGCTCGACGACGTGCTCGCGTTCCGGCTCGACCCGGACGATCGCGACGACGGGCTCAAGCTCTTGATCGAAGCGGGATTGCTCGTCTCGTTCGCGGTCGACGGCGAGTGCGCGCCGGTGAGCGCCGCGCTGGCGGAGCTGCAGCGCGCGTTGGCTGCGGGACGATTCCGTCCGAGCCTCACGACGGCGCTCGCCGACGCGTTGAAGGCGAACGAGGCGGCGCTGCGGAAGTTCGCGGGCTCGTAGGCCGCCTGCCGTCCGCCGATGACGACGGAGGGCCCAGGGTTTCCGCGCATCGCTCGACTCTTTCTCGGGGAAAGTCGCCACCGCTCCCCCACTGTACGCACGGACTCGCGCCCGGCATGATCGCTCCGCTTCCCTGGGGAGCTCCGCCGTGAGCATCCACACCTTCGCCAAGCGCTTGCGCAACCTGCGCAACCGCGTGCAGATCGACGTCAACCGGCACCTCGGCCGCACGTTCATCCCCCACCACGCCGGGAAGCTGTTCGTCGAGACGAGCAGCCTCTGCAACCTGAAGTGCAAGTTCTGCGCGTACGAAAAGAAGACGAGCCCGCGCGTGAACATGGAGCGGGACCTCTTCGCCGACTGCATCGACCAAGCGGTCGAGCTGGGCTACACGCGCTTCCACATGACGCCGTGCACGGGCGACGTGTTCATGGACAAGGGCCTCTTCGAGAAGCTCGTGCTCATGGACGCGGACCCGCGCGTCGACGCGTACGAGTTCTTCACGAACTTCACGATCCCGTCGGAGGACGACATCGAGCGGCTCTTCCTCGTCCAGAAGCTCCGCAGCCTGCGCATCAGCGTGTACGGTCACGATCTCGACAGCTTCGTCGCGATCACG
Source organism: uncultured Planctomycetaceae bacterium (assembly GCA_964592795.1). Lineage (GTDB taxonomy): Bacteria > Planctomycetota > UBA1135 > UBA1135 > JANLUN01. Next base: position 10,277 of record CAZQHA010000101.1, read on the forward strand.
AAGTCGACGGAGAAGGTGTACCGCCGCTTCGTCGCGAACCTCGAGGCGCTGTACGAGCGCGCGCCGCGCGCGCGCTTCGCGTACAGCCTCGGCCTGCGCACGACGGGGCGCGGCCGCATCCATGGGTCGAGCGATGTGCAGCGGCTGCTCCAACGCTTCGAGAAGCGCGGCGTGCGCGTCGACCGCAAGCACGTCTACAACAACTGGGGCGGGATGATCACGGACGCGGACGTCGAGGGCCTCGACATCGACGTGAGCGACACGCGCTCGACGTACAAGCGGGGCGCGTGCACGCTGCTCTTCACCGGCGTGCAGGTGATGGCCACGGGTGTCGTCAACGGCTGCGCGTGCCGCGACGTCAACGCGACTTTGCGCATCGGCGACCTCCACCAGGATCGGCTCGCGGACATCCTCTCGTTCGACAATCCCGAGTACGTGGCGCTGATCCGCGAGCAGGAGGCGGGCGAGTTCCGGCCGATCTGCCAGGGCTGCGACTTCTACAAGAGCATCTACCGCACGCGCCGAGCGGCGCGGCAGCGCGGGCGAGGCACGCACACGCTGGCCGAGATCCTCGCGCCGACGGACGCGCCGTAGTCGCGGCTCGGCGCCGTCACAGCTCCGTCAGGTACTGGTGCACGAACTGGATCGCCATCGATCCTTCCCCCACCGCCGACGCGACGCGCTTCACGGATCCCGAGCGCACGTCGCCCGCGGCGAAGACACCGCGGCGGCTCGTCTCGAGCAGGAACGAATCGCGGACCGTCGGCCCCTTCGAGATCGCGTTCACGGACGACCCGGTGAGGACGAAGCCGCGTGAATCGGTCTCGACCTCCTTCGATATCCAATCCGTTCGTGGGACGGCGCCGATGAAGCTGAACAGCGCGGCGATTTCGAGGCGCGCCGTCTCGCCCGTGCGCTTGTTGCGGATGTCGACGGCGTCGAGGTTCGCTCCGCCGTGCATCGCGGTCACTTCCGTGTTGCGCATCAGCTCGATGTTGTCCGCTTGCTCGACGCGCTGCACGAGGTAGCTCGACATGTCCTTGCGGAGATCGTCGCCTCGGATCAGGTGGTAGACCTTGCGCGCTTGGCCCGAGAGGAACACGGCGGCTTGCCCGGCCGAGTTTCCGCCGCCGACCACGACGACGTCCGCGCCGCGGCACATGCGCGCTTCGTTCGGAGTCGCGGCGTAGTACACGCCGCAGCCCTCGAAGCGCTCGCAGTGCTGGACTTCGAGACGCCGGTACTGGGCGCCCGTCGCGATCAAGAGGCACTTCGTGACGATCGTCTCGCCGCTCTCGAGCGTGATCACGGGGAACCGCTCATCGAACGACAGGCGCTCGACAGACGACGCGAGCGAGAGCGTCGCACCGAACCGGTTCGCCTGCAGCGTCGCGCGTTCGGCGAGCTCGCTGCCCGTGATCCCCGTCGGAAACCCGAGGTAGTTCTCGATGCGCATGCTCGCGCCCGCCTGGCCACCGGCCGCGGTGCGGTCGAGGACGAGCGTCGACAGCC
>CAZQHA010000102.1:0-11711 GCA_964592795.1 uncultured Planctomycetaceae bacterium
GGCTCTTCGACTCGGCCGCGGCGGACGCGTCGTTCGCGGGAGACTGCTCGAGTGCCTCCTGCACTTCCTTCGCGACGTGGCCCGCGGCGGTCGTCGGGTCGGAGAGCTTCTTCAGGGCCTCGAGCGCGGCGCGCTGCGCTTCGAGCATCGCCTCGTTCTCGGCCGCGGCGGCCTTCGCGAGCTCGGCCGCGAGCTCGTCGATCTCGTCCGCCGACGCGGCGCGCTCGCTCGGGCTCGTCCCGCTCTTCTTCGCGGTCTCGGACGCGGACTTCAGGCTCTCCGACGCTTTGGGGAGGGTCGTGTCCGACGCCGCGCGCTCGCGGCGCTCGGCGCGCGATTGCGAGCGCTCGAGCTCCCGAGCGGTCTCGGCCAGATCGCCGTCGGGTGAGCGCACCGCGCGGGCCGCCTGGCTGAGCTCGTTCGCGGCCTGCGCGAGCCGCTCGGCGCGCGCGGAGTGCTCCGCGGCCCGATCGAGCGCGGGAGCGGCTTCCTCGAGGGCCGGCTTTTCTTCGGGCTTCCACGCCTGGAGCACGCTCGCGTCGCGCTCCTGGCGCTCGATCAGCGCATCGAGCGCGCGCTCGAGCGCTTCGAGATCGAACGCGCTCGACGCGCGCGCTTCGCGTTCGGCGCGCTCGAGCAGCTCGCGCTGCTCGCGGAGCGCCTTCTCGATGCCCGCTTCGAGCGCCTTCTGACTCTCGCTCTTCGAGTCCTGCTGCAGCTTCTCCGTCTCCTGCCGCAGCTTCGACTCGCGGTCGGCGAGCGCGCCGAGGCTGGCCTTGATCTCGCGCAGCTCCGCCAGCGACTTGTCGAGGTCCTCGAGACCCTGACGGTCGGTGAGGATCGCGTAGAGGCGCTCGAGCCCCTTGACGATGGCTTCCTGCGTCTCGATCGCTTGCACGGGCTTGCCGACCTGGATGCTCGAGTGCGAGCCGGACATCAGCTCCTCGAGCGTCTTCGCGCCCTGCTCGGGAGCGCGCTGATCGAGGTGCGAGATGCCGTCGCGCAAGAGCTTCGCCGCGTGCGTGCGACCTTCCGCCTCGAAGCGCCCCGCGAGCACCTCCATCGTCTGCCTCAAGCGCGCGAGCTGTCGCTGCAGGAGCGCTTGATCTTCCGCGAGCGCGGCCTGGTCGCGCGACGGCTCGGTCTTCTGCGCGGGCGAGCGCGGAGCGACCGCGACGATCGCGACCGCGGCGAGCGCGAAAGCTTGGACGAATCGAAGGAACCTCATGTCACTTCTCCTTCGCGTACTGGCGCGTGCGCTCCGTCAGGCCCTTCTGGCCGTTCAGGATGTCGCGCGTCAGCGACAGCACCGATTGGAAATTGTCCCACTCCGCAAGCATCTCCAGCAGCCGGTCGAGCTTCTCCAGGGTCACCTTCTGCGCGTGCGACGCGGACGCGAGCCCGGCGTGCACCTGCGCGAGGTCGACCGTGTCCTGGGCGCCGGAGAGCGCCGCGGTCGCGGCCGTCGCGTGCTCCTCGCTGATCTCGATCGAGAGGCCGACGATGTCGACGAGCTTGCTCGCGAGCCCGCTCGCTCCCAGGCGCCCGCTGCGCGATTCGGCGGCCAGCTCCTTCCACGGCGCCGGATCGAACCCGCGACCCTCGGACCGCGCGAACGCCTGGTCGATGTGCTCGAGCATCGCGCCCGCGCGTTCGTCGATGCGCGCGTACAGCACCGACTCGGCCAAGCCCGCGAGCTCGCGCGCCAGCGCGCGCGCGTCGCCTTGCACGCGGCGCTGTCCGGTGACCGCCGACGCGATCTCCGCGCTCGACCCTTCCTGGAGGAGCGCGTCGCTTTCGAGCGCGGCGAGCACGTCGAGCACGCGGCGGTTCTTCTCGCGCTGCAGCTCCGACAGCGCCGACGTCGAGGCCTGAGCGCGCGCCAGCCGATCCTGAAGGCGCCGCATGAACTCGTCCGCGGCGACCACGCGCACGCGCACCGGCGCGGAACGCCCTTCGTGCGCGGTCGGCGCGCAGTTGTCGGTCGCGCTGACGATCAACTGGAATTGCTGGCCTTCGACGACGGGCTCGCCGCCGCCGAGCGCGGCGACCTCGAGCGTCTGGCGCGCGATCGCGTGCACGCGCGAGCCGGCGCCGCTCTTCGCGGGCGCGGCGCCGGACGTCGAAGCGTCGCTGTCGCCGGCGGGCGCCGGACCCGCGAGCTTCCACGGGAGCTCGCTGGGCGGTCGCGCCGGCTCGTTCGCGTCATCGGCCGCGCCGCGCGCGGTCCACGTGATTCCGACCAGCCCGAAGTCGTCCTCCGCGCGCGCGCGCAGCGCGACGAGCCCCGTCAGCACCGTGTCGACGTCGCCGCGGCCGGGCGAGAGGATCTCGACCTCGGGCGCGCGGTCGTCGACGACCGTGATCCCGAAGAGCCCCGGATCGGGGTTCGTGAGACCCGAGTCGTCCTTGAGCTCGATGCGGTAGCGCACGCTCTTCTCGGCGGTGAGCTCGAAGCCCAGGCCCTCGCGCGGCGCGGGCGGCTTCTCGTCCGCGGGTCGTGGCGCCGCCGGGAACTCGGAGCGGACGAGCGGGATCACGCGATCGTCGGGCAGGAGTCGCGCGACGCCGTTCGCGCTCGGCGGATCCGGCAGGACGCGCACGGCGATCTTCGAGCCGGCGAGCACCTCGACGTCGCGGTCGAACTCGGTGCGCGCGGCGAGGCCGCTGTACGCGGGCGGCTCGATCGAGACCGCGAGGCCCGCGACGTCCGGCGGCTGCAGCACGGTGAGCCGCACGCGCGGCAGCTCGTCGTCGTCGTCGCCGCCGGTGGCGTAGAACTCGAGGTCCTCCTGGCACGAGCGCAAGAGCGTGCGGAACGTGCTGCCGCCGCTCGCGCCGAGCACGAGCTCGTGTCCGCCCGCGAAGTGCAGCACGACGTCGTCGGGGACGACGCCGATCGCGCGCACGACGATGGGCACGTCGCTCCCGCGCGCGACGCGGACCACGATCTCGCGATCGGGATCGGCCGGTGCTTGAGGCGCGAGATCGCGCTCTCCGATCGTCGGGATCTCGACGAGGAGCCGCGTGCGCTGCGGCCAGGGCGTGTCGCCGCCGGCGATGCGCCGGAAGAAGATCTGCGCCGCGCCCGCGTTGCCGATCATCACGAGCAGGCACAGCGCGGCCGCTCCCGCGCCGAGCGCGAACCGCATCCGCGGCCCGCGCGGATCGAGGACGCGATCGAGCGCGAGGCGCCGCGCCGCGTCGTCGGCTTGGCCGAGCACGGACGCGATGCGCGCGCGCTCGCCGGCGGGGCGTGCGCTCGTGGAGAGCTGAACCGCGCTGACGAGGAGCTCCTTCAGGTGCGGGTGCGCGCGCTCGATCAAGACCGCGAGGCCGGCTCGGTCCGGACGCGACGAGAGCGGCCGCCACAGGTCGCGCAGCACGAAGAACGTCGGCACCGCGAGCAAGAGGAGCAGGTGGAACCAACGCACCACCTTCGGCAGGTGCAGCGTCCAGTCCGCGAGGAACGCGAAGAGCAGCGCGCCCGCGACCGCGGCGACGAGCGTCCCCAGTCCCGACAGCCAGATCAGGCCCGTCAGCCGCTGGCGCACGCGCACGATCAGCCGGTCGACCTCGGGGGTCGAGGGCAGCGTGCGCGTCGCGGAATCGCTCGTCGGATTGCTCACCGTTGGAAGATCGGAAGGAACCGGTAGGGGATCTCGAGCATCAGCACGGCGACGGCCGTGCCGAACGCGGGCCCGGGCCCCGTGTTGTTCGGCCACCAGCCGTCCTTGTGCTGCATCTTGAACAGCGTGCGGCGCAGCTCCTCGAAGTACGGCTCCCAGTACGGGCTGCCGGCCGTGTACATCGCTTGCACCGCGTAGTAGTGGCCGTACCAGAAGTAATAGTGCCCGTCGTCCTCGTGCTCGCGGTTGAACGACCTCAAATTGCTGGAGAGATAGTCGAGGCCCTTGCGGATCAGCTCGTCGGAGTAGATGCCCAGGCCGTGGAGCGCCGTGACGCCGGCGGCCGTCAGGGGGAACGACGAGCGCGAGTACACGTCCTTCTGGTAATGGAACGTGCCGATCTCGTTGCCGAAACCGAACGTCGCGTGACCATTGAAGGCGCTCTCGTCCTTCGTGACCGCGGAGTCGACGACGTAGCGCGCGGCGCGCTCGACCGTGGCCTTGGGCACGCGGATTCCGATGTTCCGCGCCGCGCGCAGTGCGATCACCTGGCACACGACGATCGACATGTCGGAGTCGGACGCGTGCGGCTCGTAGCGCCATCCGCCCTCGGCGTTCTGCGACGTCACGATGTAGTCGACGGCGCGCTGCAGCTTCTTCTTGACGTCCTCGCGGTGCGTCATGCCGCAGATCTCGGCCAGGAAGAGCGTCGCGAACGCGTGGTCGTACATCCGCGAGCCGGCGTGCGAGACGTAGCCGTCGTCCTGCACGCACGAGAGCACGAAGTTGAGGCCGCGCTCGACGACCGGGCCGTACTCGCCGCGCCCGGGCAAGTGACCGCCCGCAAGGAACGCCATGCACGCGAGCGCGGTGACGCCCAAGTGGCCGCGGTCGTCCGAGGTGTACTTGTAGCCGTTGTTCAGCTTGTAGCCGATGCGCGCGACCCAGCTGCCGTCCGGGCTCTGGTGCGCGGCGAGCCAGGCCAGCCCGCGCTCGACGGCTTCGACCTGCTCGGGGGTGACGGTGATCAGATCGACGCGGTCGCCCGCGGGAGACTGTGCGAACGAAGGCGCCGCGGCGAGCATCCACGCGCCGAGGCCAGAGACGACGAATTGGCGTGCGTTCATCGGAGGATCTCCAGCTGTCGGCCACCGCGCACGATCAGCGCGTCGCCGAACGCGACGAACTGCGCTCGGTCGGAGCGCAGGAGCGGGAGCGACAGCGTGCGCTCGTCGCGCTTGACGCCGGTCGCGCGGTCGTAGAAGAGCAGCGTCGTCGGCGGATTCTGGCGATCGCGAGGACGGCGCGTGAAGCCCACCGCGACGGTCGTCTCGGAGATCGCCGGCAAGGGCATGGGCAGATTGTATTCGAGCTCGGAGGCCGGAACGGAAAGGCTCTGTATCCACAGCTCGCCGCTCGTGAGGTCGACGCAGCGCAAGCTCGACGTCTCCGCGTCGCGCCGCTCGGCGAGGATGAAGACGAGCGAGCTCTGGAGGCGCACCCGCGACGACGACGCGAGCCCGAAGATGCGGTCCTCGGGCATCACGCGCACGTTCGAGATCGGAGCCGTCGCTCCGATCTGCGTCGCGAGCTCGAGGATCATCCCCGGCGACGTCGCCTTGTCCTCCGCGCCGCGCCACGGGCGCACGACGAGAAACGTACGTTCTCCGAACTGGAGCACGCCGTCGAGCGTGCGCGGCTCGCTCGCGTCCTGCTCGGCGAACTCCACCTTCCACAGGCGCCTGCCGCTCGCGAGGTCGATCGCTTGCACGAGGTTCGAAGAGGAGAGGTTCGCGCGCGTCGCGTTGAGCCAGGGCAAGATCAGCCGATCGCCCTCGACCCACGAATCGCGCTCCATGTTGCTGCCGGCCGGCGGATCCAGCTTGAACGTGATCCCTCGGCGTCCCGTGAAGAGGTCGTACGTCGCGCACATCGCGCGCCCGAGCGCGGGCAGGAAGACGAGCCGGTTCGACGCCAGGACCGGGATGCGCAGCAGGCTCGTGTCGGCGAGCTCCTCGCGCCACAGCTCGTGTCCGCCCTGCGCGTCGAGCGCTTGCAGGACGTAGCGCTCGTCGGGCAGACGGAGGACGGCGATCAGGACGCCGGAGGAGACCGCGATCGAAGTCGAGCGCGGCGTCGAGCTCGGGCGCCACTCCCACGCCGGCGTGCCGCTCTCCGCGTCGAGCCCGACGATCGACTCGCCGGTGGCGACGCAGACGCGCGTCGAAGACAGCGCGGCGCGGCGCGCGTACCCGCCCGGCGTGCTGCTCGAGGGCAGGTTCGCCATGCGGATCGCGGCGGTCCACAGGACCTTGGTCGCGTCGCGCGGCGAAACGGCGACGAACGTCGCGGTCTGCGGTCCGCTCGCCGAGCGCACGAGGAGCAGCGGGCGCTCCGCTCCGGCGCGGCGTTCCTCGATCGGACCCGGCAAGACGCCGAGGATCTCGTGCTCGGCGTCCCACGACGAATCGAGCTCGACGGCGCGCACGCCCGCGTCGAAGCGGCCGACGGGCGGCAGGCTGTCGGGCGGCGTCCAGCGCGCGATGCCCGAAGCGAGCTCGACGAGCTTCTTGCCGCGGTGCGCGGCGATCTCGCTCGCGACGTCGGGATGGGATTCGGCCAGCGTGCGCACGAGCTCGTTCGCCGCCTCGCGGTTCCCGACCGCGCCGAGGACGGCGGCCAGCCGCAAGCACAGCTGCACGTCGCGCGGCGTCGCCGCGCTCGGGCTCCAATCCGCGGCCAGCTCGCTGCGCACGATGCGCGCGACGCGCTCGACCTCGAGCCCTTCGATCGCCCACTCGAGCAGCGCGTCGTTCGCGGTCTGGCTCGCGCGCGAGTGCGGGTAGTCGCGTGCGACGTCGGAGAGCTTCTGCCGGTCGCGCGAGGCGAGCGCCGCCTCGAGCTCGGCCTTCGCGCGCGACTCGAAGACCTCGTACCCGCTCGTCCGGCCCGCGCGGAGCATGCTGCCGATGCGCTCGGCCGCCATCTCGCCGGCGGTGCCGCCCGCGAGGTCGACGTCCGCGTACCGTTCGAGCAGCGCGTGCAGCGCGGCGAACTCGGCCGCGCTGTCGGCCGCGTCCCGCGCGAGCGCCGCGCGCTCGAACAGGACCCACAGTCCGACCGGGAGCTGGCAGCGCGCGTCGCCGTTGTCGAGAGCCGCGACCTGCGCCGGGACGAAGCGCGGGAGCCGGACCTCGCCCGTCACCCCGGACTCGCCGTCCGTGTTGGGGAGCGGCGTGATCGTGCACACGAGGGGGAGCTCCGCGCACGACTGCTCGAGCACGGCGAGCGCCTCCAACGCGGCCTCCGGCGAGCGCGCTTCGAGCAGCGCGACCTCTTCGAGGAGCGTGTCGCGCAGCGCCGCGCCGTCGGGCGCCGACGCGCGCGCTTGGCGCAAGGCCTGCAGCGCGCCCGGCCCGTCGGCGAGGCTCTCGCGCACGCGCGCTTCGGAGCGCAGCACCGAGTGCAACGCGGCCGACAGCGGTGCGCCGAGCGCCGCGGGATCGTTGGCGAGCCCGCGCTCGAGCACCTCGCGCGCCTCGGCCAGCACCGCGCGCGCGGACTCGGTCTTGCCCTTCTGCCACTGCGCCGTGCCGCGGCTGCCGAGCAGCTCGCCGAGCACGAGCGCGAGGCGCGGGTCGGACGGCTTCTTGTCGCGCTCGCGCCGCGCGCGGTCCACGAGCACGTCCCATTCGAAGTAGCCGTTGACGCGCGAGGAGGAGAGCGTGAAGAGCTCGCCCGGGCCGATCATCAAGCTCGCGCCGCTCTCGTCCTCGGCCCACGGCCAGTCGGCGATCTTGAGGCCTTGCGAAAGCTCGATCTCGATGCGCTCCGACGAGGTCGGGGCGACGATGCGGTCGCCCGCGAGCACGCCGCGCACGGGCTCGCGCAAGTGGAAGCCGTCGTCCTCGAAGCTCCACTTCACCGTGATCGGCGCGCCTTGGTGGAGGCCGCCGCGCGACTCGAGCGCCAAGATCTGGTTGCCCGACACGTACACGACGTCGTCCCGCGCGCCGAGGAGCGCGTAACGGTTCGCTTCGCCGCGACCGCGCATGAATCCGTCGATCGTCGACTTCGAGAGGCTCCACAGGAGCCCGCCCGTCTCGAGATCGACTCCGATCAGGTCGCGCGAGTCGACCGGCGCGGCGATGATCGTCCCCTCGGTCACCATAGGCGGACCGTTCTTCCAACATTGCTCGCGGCGCGGAGCGCTGAAATCCTGCGCCTTGGGCAGTGGGATCTGCTCGTACACCGTCTCCCACAGGATCTCGCCGGTGAAGAGATCCAGCGCCGCGATCGCGCCGAGCTGCGTCAGCGCGATCACGCGGTCGCCGGCGACGACGAGCGGCGGAGCGCTGAACTCCTTCACCGGGCGTCCGAACATGTTGAGCTCGCGCTGGCCGCTGATCAGGTCGGTCGACCAGAGCACGGCACCCGTGTCGACGTCGATGCAGCCGACGTGGAAGTCGATCCGTCCCTGCATGCGCCGGAACGGCACGAGCACGCGCGTGCCGGCGATCACCGGCGGACCGGCGACGCTCATGCGGTCGGTGAATCCGCCCGACTCGCCGTCCCACATCGGCGGCGGGTGGTGGTTCCACAGCTCGCGTCCCGTGTCGAGGTCGAACGCGAAGAGCCGCCGCTCGGGGATGGGCGTCAGGATCTTGATGTTCTGGAACGTGCGGTCCTGCCGCGGCGGAACGCTCATCGGGATGTGGAGCGCGCACACGGCGACGTGCTCGGAAGCCGCGGGCGCGACGAGCCCGTTCTCCTCGTCGACGCCCTCCCACAGCTCGACGCGGCGCTGGTCGTCCAGCGGCTCCCAGCCGTCGGCTTCTCCGCTGTCCCACAGGAGCGCGCCGGAGTACGCGTTGAGCGCGAGCAGGCGCAGCGACGTCGACACGAGCAACGTGTCGCCCGAGCGAGCGGGCAGGAGGCTGCCCGCCTTCTTGAAGGGATGCTCGGGTAGCGAGAACGCCGACGGCCATGCGTCCGCGTCGCGCCCGGGCGGCGAAGGCCTCTGCGACCGCGCGTCCGCTCCGTCGACGCGCGTGCCGGATTGCGGCGTGATCCCGCCGTCGCTCGCGGAGAGCAGGTGCAGCGCGAACACGACGCGCGAGTCGACGCCCGGCGGAGGCGGCGGCGTGCGCGCCAAGAGTCGCGCGCGAGCGTCTTCCCACTCGGCCAGCGTGTCGAGCGCGACGTCGTGGACCGCGAGCGCGTTCGCGACCGCGCGTCCCCAGGCCGCCAGCGCTTCGCGCGGGTTGCCGAGCTCGAGCTCGAGGTCGCCGAGCGACCACCACGCGCGCTCGGCCGAATCCGTCAGCGGCCAACGGCGCGCGACCTCGGTGAGCGCGCGTCGATCGCCGCGCTCGCGCGCGCGCTCGAACGCCGCGAGCGCCTCGGCTTCGTGCCGCTCGCGGTAGAGGCGTCGCGCCTCGAGCGGCAGCGACCACAGTCCCGCGCGCGCGCGCTGCGCGGCGCCGGCGTGCACGGGCTGCTCGGACGGGCGACCCGCGGCGCTCTTGGGACGCTCCGGGGCGAGGACGTCGCCGCGGTGATCCTCGAGCATCTGCTGCAGCGCGCGGATCGCGTCGCTCCAGCGCCGCGCGGCGATGTGGCCTTGCACGCTGTCGGCGAGCGCGCGCGTCGCGCGCGTGTCGGGAATCGAGAAGCTCTGCGTCTGCTGCGCGTCCTGCGCGGCGGGCCGCGCGAGACTCGGATGCGCACGCGTGAGCCCGGCGGAACCGAGCGCGCAGATGGCGAGCGTTGCTACGAAGACCCTCACGGTGACCTCTAGATCAACTCCCAGCGCTTGCGCAGGATCCACTCCGCCGAAAGGAGCATCAGGGCCAGGAACAAGGTTCCCCAATTGTCCCAGGCGTCCTCCAGCTCGGAGGAGATCGGCTCGCGGCGCTCCTCGTGACCGGGGAGCTCGGGGAGCAGATCCGCGGCGTGCGCCAAGTCCAGCGCGCGTCCGCCCGTCATCGCCGCCATCGACTGCAGCGTCCCCGGGTCCGGAGCCGGATCCGCGTTTTCGCGCGACGGCAGCACGACTTCGAACTCGGCGGTGGCGACGCGCTGTCCGTCGACCTCGATCCACGCGCTGTACAGGCCCGGCCGCTCGGCCTCGAACGACGCGCGGAACAGCCCCGGACGATCGGGGACGAGCCCGAGCTTGAGCTCGCTCGACGAGCCTTCGGGGTTCTGCACGCGCGCGGTTTGCGTCGGACGCTCGCTGGGCCGGAAGTCCTCGTCGAGCACGCGCGCCTCGAGCGTCACGCGCTCGTCGAGGTTGAACGTCGAGCGCTGCGCGTCGAGCTGCACGCGCCGGTCGCCGCTCTTCAATCGCCCCAGCGCGACCCAGCGGATCGCGTTGCGCCAGAAGCGCTCGTGGTAGCGATCGCCGTAGCGGTAGCGCCACAGCCACGTCGAGTCGACGGCCAGGAACAGCGTGCGTCCCGCCGGGAAGTACCCGGTGACGAGGAGCGGATACCGGCCCTGGCTGTTCGAATCGGTCGGATGGCGCAGCAGGACTTGCGCGCCCGGCTTCGCGCGCACGACGGGGAAGTACCAGTAGAAGCCGCGCAGCCCGCCTTCCTCTTCCCACAGCTCGCGGTTCTGCTTGAGGTCGGGGACGAGTCGCGCGACCTCGTGGGGATTCGCGGGATCCTCGAGGAGCGGCCGGAACTCGCGCCGCGTGTCGCCTTCGAACGAGAGCGTGCCGGTGGCGTCGACGATCACGGGCAGCAGGTCCTCGACCGGCGTCCCGACGAGCGCGCGCGGGTTGTCGTACTCGCCGGCTTGCAGGATCAAGCCGCCGCCGCGCTCGACGAACTCCCGCAGCGACGTCAGGAACTCCTCGCACCGCGCCGGATCGGGCGAGATCGCGTACGGGTTGACGTCGCCCAGGATCACGATGTCGTAGTTCTCGAGCAGCTCCTTGCGGCCGCTCGGCACCTCCGAGAGCGCCGGGATGCCGCGCGTGCTCTCCTGAACGAAGTCCGGCGTCGCGGACAAGAGGAAGCACTGCACCTCGAGGTTCTGGTCGGCGCGCAGGAGCAGGTTCTTGAGGTAGCGGTATTCCCAGCGCGGGTAGCCGTCCACGTAGAGGACGCGGATCTTCTCCGGCGTGATGTGCACGCTGACCTCGACCGCGTTGTCGTCGCGCAGCGTCTCGTCCGGCAGCGGCGCGACGGACACGCGGAAGCGCCGCTCGTTGCTCTTCGGATCGGGCGTGCCCGGCGGCGCGAACAACACGATGCGCTGCCCGCCTTCGTCGAGCTGCGCCTCTTCCTCCGCCAGCGCGCGTGATTCGGGCGCGACCTCCTCGAGCACGAGGCGCACCTTGGCGTCGTTCTGCGTCCCGCGGCCGAGCACGCGCACGCTGATCGCGATCTCGTCGCCGTCGAGCGCGGTCGGCGGCGCCTCGACGAGCTCGACGACCACGTTGCGCTCGGGGCGCGTGTCGCCGACGACGAGCGTGTGCACCGGGATCCCGGTCGCGCCCGCGGCGCGCGCGGCTTCGATCGGCGGCACGCCGCCGTTGCTGCGGCCGTCCGAGACGATGACGACGTCCGTCACGTGCCGCCCGCGATGGCTCGCGAGCGCTTGCGTGAGCGCGTCGCCGAGATGCGTCGCGTGGCCGCGGCCCGCGAGCGTCTTGAAATCGCTGACCGGCTCGAGCGTGTCCGCGAAGCGGAACGCGCGCGTCGCGTACCCGCGCTCCGCGAGCTCGGGGAGCACGGACTTCTCGAGCACCGCGCGCGCCAGCTCGATGCGCATGCTGCTCTCGGGGTCGCGCTCGGCGGCGTCGCGCAGCGTGCGCCGCAGCTTCTCGTCGCCCGAGTACGAGTCCTTGCGCCGCATGCTCGCCGAGTCGTCGAACAGGACGAGCACTTCGGCCTGCTTGATCTCCTCGCGCTTGTGCACGAACACGGGGCGGAAGAGCACGACCATCAGGAGCACGAGCGACGCGAACCGAAGTCCGGAGAGGATCATCCGCGCGCGGGAGCTGATCGACTCGCGCCCGTACCCGACCCACGCGACGAGCGCGCACAGCGGCAGGAGCAGGAGGACGAC
>CAZQHA010000103.1:0-11708 GCA_964592795.1 uncultured Planctomycetaceae bacterium
CGCGGCGGTGCCGGTCGTCGCGGCCGCGCGCCTGTATGCCGAGCTGGCCGCGATCGCCAAAAGTTGAGACACCAGGTGAGCGATCCGTCCTAGGAGTGACCCGTACCGAGTTCACCGCCGAAGTTTTCCTGAAAGGCCCACTTGAATCGCCAGCCACACCGCACGTCCACGCTTCCTCTCCCTCGTTCGATCCACCCGCGGCCCACGCCCGCGACCCTCGTACCGGGGATTCCGCGGCGCGTCCACGTGCTCGGCGCCGGCGGCGCGGGGCTCTCCGGCGCCGCGACGATCCTCGCGGCGCGCGGACACGAGGTGTCGGGGCACGATCGCTCGGACTCGAGCTTCGTCCAGCACCTGCGGGGACTGGGCCTCACGGTCGATCTCGGCGCGAGCGCGGCGAAGCACCTGCCGGCGGACGTCGAGCTCGTCGCGCGATCGGCGGCGATCGCGAACGACGATCCCCAAGTCGTCGAGGCGCGCGCGCGTCGCATCCCCGTCTTGAAGTACAGCGAGCTGCTCGCGCGCATCGCTCCGCGCCGGCGCTCGCTCGCGGTCGCGGGAACGCACGGGAAGACCACCACGTCGTGGATGCTCTACCACGTGCTGCGCGGGATCGGGGAGGCGCTCGCGCGCGGCGCGCCCGCGCCGGGCGCGTTGATCGGCGGCACGTGCCGCACGGTCGGCGCCAACGCGGTGCCGAACGCCGAGGGCGGTTGGTTCGCATGCGAGGCGTGCGAGTACGACCGCTCGTTCCTGCAGCTCGCGCCCGAGGGCGCGATCGTCACGAACGTCGAGCCCGATCACCTCGATTACTACCAGAGCCTCGACGCGATCGAGGAAGCGTTCGCGCGCTTCGTCGACCGCATCCATCCCGACGGATTGCTCGTCGTCGGCCGCGACGTGCCCGAGCGCATCCTGGCGGCGAGCCCGTGCCCCGTGTGGAAGCTCGGCCGCGAGATCGACGTCGACCTCACCGGCGACAGCCACGGCTTCTTCCACTTCCGACTGCGCGTGCCGTCTTTCGCCACACCGGTGGTTTCCCTCGCCGTTCCCGGCTCGTTCAATGTCGACAACGCCGCGCTCGCTCTCGCTCTGGGCCTCGGGCTCGTCGCGCGCAACGAGAACGTCGAGATGGATCTCGCCGCGGCGCCCGCGGTGCGCGCGCTGCACCGGTACAAGGGCGCGGAACGCCGCTTCGAGCCGTGGGGGACCGTCGCCGGCGTCGAGGTCGTGCACGACTACGCGCACCATCCGACCGAAGTGCGCGCGACGCTGGGCGCGGCGCGCCGCTCGATGCCCGGGAAGCCGCTCCACGTGCTCTTCCAGCCGCACCAACACAGCCGCACGGCGCGGTTCATGGACGATTTCGTCGAGAGCCTGCGCGCGGCCGACCGCGTGGTCGTCGCCGACGTGTACGGCGCGCGCGCGCACATCGACACGCGCGGCGCGGGATCGGAGGAGCTCGTCGTGCGCTTGAAGCGCGCCGGGCTCGACGCCGAGTTCGGCGGATCTCAGAGCTCGAGCGTGAAGAAACTCTGCGAGCGCTTGCCCGGAGGCTCGGCGGCGCTCATCCTCGGCGCCGGTGACATCGACCTCTACAAGGATGAGCTCCTCGAGAAGCTGGCCGTGCGCAGCCCGGGCGCACGCGGACCTCTCCGCTAGGACGACGATGCGCGTCGGCGGAGCGGCGGAGTGGCTGCTCGAGCCGGCGACGCCGGAGGAGCTCGCGGCGGCGATTCGCGCCGCGCGAAAGGACGGATTCACGCCGCGCATCCTCGGCGGCGGAGCGAACCTCGTGGTCGACGACGGCGTCTTGCCCGGCGTCGTGATCACGACGGATCGGATGGCGCGCTTCTTTCGGCCGAGCGAAAGCGGCGCGAGCGCGGAGAGCTGGCGCGAAGGCGACGCGATGAGCGCGCGATTGATACCCGCGCCGCGCGAAGAGGGATTGCGGTTCGTCGCGTGGGCCGGGGTCACGTTGCCCAAGCTGGTGCGTTCCGCCGCGGCGATGGGCTGGAAGGGCGTCGAGTGTCTCGCCGGAGTTCCCGGCAACGTCGGCGGCGGGATCGCGATGAACGCGGGCGGCCGCTACGGCGAGATGTGGGACGTCGTCGACCGCTTGCTCGTCGTCGACGGGCAGGGGGAGTTCCTCGAGCTCGATCGCAAGGAGTGCTCGCCGCGCTATCGCAACGGCGGGCTCGGCGACTGGGTGGTCGCGAGCGCGCTCCTGCATTTCGAGCTCGACACGATCGCCGACGTGACCGAGCGCGGACGGCAGTACTTGCTCGAGAAGAACCAAGTCCAGCCCGTGACCGAATGGTCGGCGGGCTGCGTGTTCAAGAACCCCGACAAGGAGAAGAGCAACGGTCGTTCGGCCGGCCGGCTCGTCGAAGAGTGCGGCGGAAAAGGCCGCACGCGCGGAGACGCGATCGTGTCGCCGAAGCACGGCAACTTCATCGTGAATCGCGGCAAGGCGACGGCGGCCGACGTGCTCACCTTGATGGAGGACATGCACGACCTCGTCGCGCAGAAGACCGGGATCGATCTCGAGCGCGAGGTGAAGGTGTGGAAGCGCGACTGAGCGCGGAGTCGTGACTGTGGCAGAGAAGCTGAAGATCACCTACGACCGCATCGACGACGTCCTGCACATCGACAAGGTCGCGCCCTACCCGGAGCAAGGGTCCGAACGGATCGATGAAGACGTCGTCGTGCGACTGAACCCCAGGACCGGCGAGGTCGAGAACATCGAGATCCGTTACTACTTCGAGCGGATCTCGCGCGGAGACGTGCTCGAGCTGCCTCTCTCGGCGAATATCCGGCTGGCGACGTGACGCATGCGCCTCTGCCTCACGAGCTCACGTGCGCCGCCGCAGCGCGCGCAATTGCTCCGCGCGCCGCGCGCACCAGAGCTCGCGGTCACGGTTCGCCTCCGCGATCGTGCGAAACCGGCGCAGCCCGCGCGGCGCCGATCCCGGCGCAAGGCGCCGAGCGAAAGCCCACAGGGCACGGATGCGCGTCGCGAGGCTCGGATCGCCGCGCGGGATCCAGAGCGACCGCCGCGCCTCGTCCATGTCCTTGAACCGATGGAGTGTCATCGCCGCTTCTCGTCCTCGAGCAGCTGCTCGAGCGCGGCGACGTCCGCCCTGTCGATCGGTCGGACGGTGTTCCGCTTCATCCGCATCAGCGTGTCGCGAGTCGCGACTCGAACTCGCACTCCTTCGACCTCCAAGAGCTCGGACTCGAGGTCGTCGAAGGCGAACGCGGAGCCGATCCGCGTCAGGATGTCGACGACGAGCTCGTCTTTCGGCGGACCGTAGCGCAGCGTCGGATAGGCTTCGAAGTCCGAGGCACGGATCTCATCGATCTCGGGGTCGCTCCAAATCGAGCGCAAGGCCCGCTTCAGTCGGTCGATGTTCTCCGGATCGGGCCGGACGAAGAAGTCGATGTCCTCGGTGGCTCGCGCGATGCCGTGGAGGTTGACGGCGACACCGCCGACGAGCACGTAGAGAACGCTCTCGCGCTCGAACGCTCGGATGATCTCGAGGAACCGATCGAACTCCATGCGGATCCAGCGTAGCGGCTCGTCGACGCGCTTGTCTTGCGAGTTCTCCGTCGTCCGAACGGGAGCTCGAGTCGGGCGTGGGCCTGGCCGCGCCACGGCTCGTGGGCTAAGCTTCTGCCGCGTTCCCTCGGGAGGATCGCGATCGCGGCGTACCAGGTCGGTGCGCCGCGCAACGTTTTTCCCGGACAGGAGAGACACATGTCTCAACTCAAAGTAGCTCCGCAGGTCGTGGAGCCCTTTCCGCTCTCTACCCTTCGCCACTCGGTCAGCCACCTGATGGCATCGGCGGTCGCGAAGCTCTACCCCGGCGTCCAATTCGGCTTCGGCCCGGCGATCGAGCACGGTTTCTATTACGACTTCGATCTCGCCGAGCCGCTCAGCGACGCCGACTTGCGCAAGATCGAGAAGGAGATGGCGCGTATCGCCAAGCGCTCTCCGGAGATGAAGTGCGTCGAGGTGTCGCGCGACGAAGCGCGATCACGGCTCGCGAAGGCAGGGCAGACGTACAAGGTCGAAGCCGTCGACCTGATCCCCGAAGGCGAGCGCATCACGTTCTACCAGCACGGCGACTGGGAGGACCTGTGCGAAGGACCGCACGTCGATCGACTCGACCGACCGTTCTTCTTCAAGCTGCTCAACGTCGCCGGCGCGTACTGGCGCGGCGACGAGAAGCGCCCGCAGATGCAGCGCGTCTACGGCACCGCGTTCTGGTCCCAAGAGGCGCTCGACGCGCACTTGAAATGGCTCGAGGACGTGAAGGAGCGCGACCACCGTCGCGTCGGCACCGATCTCGATCTCTTCAGCACGCACGGCGACGTCGGCGGCGGCTTCATCTTCTGGCACCCGAACCTCGGCGCGGTGCGCCGCTCGATCGAGGAGTTCTGGTGGGAGCAGCACACGCAGGCCGGTTACAAGCCCGTGTACACGCCGCACGTGGCGCGCGAGACGCTGTTCGCGGTCTCGGGCCACCTCGAGAACTACGCGGACATGATGTACGCGGCGATGGAGATCGAGGAGCAGCCGTATCGGGTCAAGCCGATGAACTGCCCGGGTCACATCATGATCTACAAGACGCGCGGTCGCAGCTATCGCGAGCTGCCGCTGCGTTGGGCGGAGCTCGGCACCGTGTACCGCTACGAGCGATCGGGCGTGCTGCACGGCATGCTCCGCGTGCGCGGCTTCACGCAGGACGACGCGCACATCTTCTGCACGCCCGAGCAGCTCGCCGACGAGATCGCCGGCGTCTGCCGGCTCGTGCACACGATCCTCTCGACGTTCGGCTTCGAGTACACCGCGTACCTCGCGACGCGGCCGGAGAAGGCGATCGGTTCGCCCGAGGTGTGGGCGCTCGCGACCGACGCGCTGAAGCGCGCGGCGGCGATCCAGAACCTGCCGCTCGAGCTCGACGAGGGCGGCGGCGCGTTCTACGGTCCGAAGATCGACTACAAGATCAAGGACGCGCTCGGCCGCGAGTGGCAGAACTCGACGATCCAGTGCGATTTCAACTTGCCCGAGCGCTTCGACCTCGTGTTCACCGACTCCGACGGCAAGCAGAAGCGCCCGATCATGGTGCACCGCGCGATCCTCGGCAGCATGGAGCGCTTCGTCGGCGCGCTGATCGAGCACTTCGGCGGCCGCTTCCCGTTCTGGTGCGCGCCGACGCAAGTCGCTCTCATTCCGATCCGCGAGGAGCACTCCGACTACTGCAAGAAGCTCGCGGAGCGCTTGCAGAAGGAGCTCTTCCGCGTCGACGCGATGCTCGAGCCGGCGCACATGAACAAGAAGATCAAGGAAGCGCAGCACCAGAAGGTGCCCTTCATGCTGATCGCCGGCGAGCGCGAGGCCGAGGCGGGCACCGTCGCGGTGCGCCGCCGCGACACGCGCGAGCAGGAAGTCGTGCCGTTCGAGCAGTTCCTCGGGATGGTTCGAGAGCTGCGGGCGACGCGCTCGCTCCAGCTGTCGTGACGCCGCTCGCTCGTTCGGCGTTCGTTCTCACGGCGCTCCTCGTCGGCTCGTGCGCGTCCACTCGCCGCGCCGAGCCGGAGGTCCGCACCGGCCTCGTCGCCGTCGAAGGCGGCGAGACGTACTACGAGGTCTCCGGCTCCGGCGACGCGATCGTGCTCGTCCACGGCGGCTTCGGCGACCGGCGGATGTGGGACGACCACTTCCTCGCTCTGGCGTCGGATCACCGCGTCGTGCGCTACGACTTGCGCGGGTTCGGACGGTCTCCGGCTCCGTCGGCCGAGTACTCTCCGGTCGACGACCTGCGCCGCCTGCTCGACGCGCTCGGGATCGACCGCGCGACGCTCGTCGGCAATTCGATGGGGGGCACGCTCTCGCTCGACTTCGCGCTCGTGCATCCGGATCGCGTCGACAAGCTCGTGCTCGTGGCGTCCGCGGTCGGCGGTTTTCCGGGAACCCCGGAGGAGCGCGCTCCTTTCGCCCGCGAGTTCGATGAGATCAACGCGGCGTTCGCCGAGGCCGCCGCCGATCCGGAGCGGGGAATCGAGCTCTGGCTCGCGAGCCCCATGGTCGCCGTGACGAGCGCGTCGCCGCGGACGAGTGCGTTGCTCCGACGAATGATCACGGAGAACAGGGGCATGTTCAGGCTCGAGCACTGGCCGATGGAGCGCCTCGATCCGCCCGCGATCCGGCGCCTCTCCGAGATCGCCGCTCCGACGCTCGTCATCGCGGGGGAGCTCGACACGCCGTACATGCAGGAATCCGTCGCGCGAGCGGTCTCCGGAATCGATGGCGCGCGACTCGTCGTCTTCGAGGGCGCCGATCACCTGCCACAGATGGTCGCACCGCAGCGATTCCGCGACGTGCTCTTCGAGTTCCTCGATCACCGGTGAGCGTGCACCCGCTCGAGCGCGTCGAGTGCGTGCACGCCGACATCACGCTCGAGACCGTCGACGCGATCGTCAACGCCGCGAACTCCCGACTCGCGGGCGGAGGCGGCGTCGACGGCGCGATCCACCGCGCGGCGGGACCGGGACTGCTCGAGGAGTGCCGGAGGCTCCATCCTCATGGCTGTCCGACCGGCGAAGCGCGGCTGACGTCGGGGCACGCGCTGCGCGCGCGCTACGTCATCCACGCCGTCGGGCCCGTGTACTCCGACGGGACGCGCGGCGAGCCCGAGCTCCTCGCGAGCGCGCACGAGCACTCGCTCGCGCTGGCGGCGGAGCATTCGGTCCGCACGATCGCGTTCCCGGCGATCTCGACCGGCGTGTACGGCTATCCCAAGCCGCTGGCCGCGGAGATCGCGCTGCGCGCGATCGCGCGCGGGCTCGCGCGGCACGACCGGATCGAGCGGGTGAGAATGTGCCTCTTCGACGCGCAGACGAGCGAGCTATACGAAGCTGTCCTCACGCGCCTGATCGTCGAGCGCCGCGACCGTTGAACTGAGTTTTCGGCGTCACGACGCCAAAATGCCTCACAGCCGCCGTCGTAGTGCGGCGCACGATCGAGGCCGTCGCACGCGCTCGCTAGACTCTCGCCGCCCCACGGTCGCACCTGGCCGTTCCCCCCCGAACAGATCTCGCCCATGACCTTCGAAGAAGCGTTCGATCCGATTCGATCCCTGAAGGCCAGCTGGAAGCTGCTCACGGCCGCGCCCGCGCCGATGTGGGTCGGCGGCATCCTGATGTTCATCCTCGACGGTGGTGGAGGCGGAGGCGGCGGGGGGAACCTCAATCTGGGCGAGCTCGACCGGAGCGGCGACGTCGACTGGGAGACGGTCGTCCCCGTCGCGATCGCCGTAGGCGGTTTCGTGTGTTGCCTCTCGCTCGTCTTCTGGGTTCTCGCCTCGTGGATCTGGATCGGGTTCGCGAACTCGGTCGAGGAGGTGCTGCGAACGGGAGCCGGCGACGTTGGGCGCGTGTTCGATTCGAAGGGCCGGCTCGTGACGATGATGCTCGCGCGACTCCTGCAAGGTGTGCTCGTGTTCTTGAGCGCGATCCCGATGCTCCTCGCGGTCGGCGCGGCCGCGTTCCTCGGCAGCCAGGAGATCCTCGAGCCGGCCATCGCGGTCGGCATCGGCGTCGCCGGCGGGCTCGTCGGCTTCGTCGTGTTGTGCTACGTGGCGCTGGGGCTCGTGTTCGTGCCGCAGGTCGTCGCGCTCGAGGGCCTCGAAGTCGTCGGCTCGATCCAGCGCTCCTGGTCGATCGCGGAATCGCGACGGCTGCGCATCTTCTTCTACTACTTCGTGATCTCGGTGTTCATGCTGCTCGGCATGTGCTTGTGCTGCATCGGCATCTTCGCGACCGGAACGCTGTACTCGATCTCCCGCGTCGAGAGCTACGTCGCGTTCACGCGATCGAACGAACTGCCGACGTGGTGGATCACGACGGGCCAGCGCCCGCCCGCGCCGATGGAGTCGTGGGGGACGAGCGCGCCTCAGCCGCCGGCTCCTCCTCCGATTCCGCAGTAATGCGGAAGAACGCACGCATCGGCGCCGTCTCTCGCGGCGCGTGCGAAGCGAAGGAACCCTCGACCCGATTCGATCGATTCGGGCGTCGTGGGCTCTGCTGAAGCACGGCGGGATCCGTTTCTGGGCGCACGGAGTCTTGCTCTTCGCGCTCGAATTCGCGGGCGTGTGCGCGTTCCTTCTCACGTTCTCGGCGTGGTCTCCCGTGCCCGAATCCCGCTGCGGATTCCGTGCGATCCACCCCGGAACCCTGGTGATTGCCGGCGGTCTCTTCGTGTGCTCGTCCGCCTCCTGGGCGAGCATCGCGCGAAGCTCGGATCCGGGAGCCGCGCCGCGCGGCTCGGCGATCCTGATCACGCGATTCTCGGGCGAGCTCTTGCTCCTGCTCGCGCTGGCGCCCGTCGGAATCAGCGTGAGCTGCCTGGGCGGAGCATGGCGTCTCGCCGCGTCGATCGTGGCGCTGTGCGGGTTCGCGTACGCCGCGCTCGGGCTCTCGTTCGTGCCGCAAGTCGCTGCGTTCGAACGGCTCGGCGTCATCGACTCCTTGCGACGATCGTGGTCGCTTGCCCGCGGCCACAGGTGGCGACTCCTCGCTCACCGCGGATCGTTGTGGGTGCTCGTCGTGCTCGGCGCGTGCACGTGCGTGGGCCTTTTCGTGGTAGGCCCCCTCGTCAACGCAGCGCGCATCGAAAGCTACCTCGCGCTCACGCGGGGACGTGATCGCGAAGCGACGCGAGCGTGAGCTCGCTCGCCCGTCGCATCGAGAACGAGGGTCGCCAGCCGAAGTCGCGCTCCGCTGGCCGCACGTCGTAGCTGTGCGAGCGCGCGAGCTGCTGCGCGACGAAGCGCGTCATCGGCGGCTCGCCGGTGAGCCGGAACGTCCGCCATGCCGCTTCCATCGTCGCTCCGAGCGTCCACGCGGCCGGAAGCGGGATGCGCCGCGAGGGAGGGGCGATGTCGAGCTCGGTGCACAGCGACGCGATCCAGTGCCAGAGTCGCACGGGCTCGGCCTGGTTGATGAAGTAGGCGCGGCCGGCGTGCGGTGCGCGTTCGTCCAGTCGGTCCGCCGCCGCGACGTGCGCGTCCGCCGCGTCGTCGATGTACGTCAGGCTCACCTCGTTGTCGCCCGAGCCGACGATCCCGAGCCTCCCCGCGCGCGCCCGCTCGAGCACGCGCGGCAGGAGGTGCGGGTCGCCGGGGCCGAAGACGAGGTGCGGACGCAGCGCGCACGTCGCGAGGCCCTCGTGCCCGTTCGCGGCGAGCACGTGCATCTCCGCCTCGGCCTTGCTCTCGGGATAGTGCGCGAGGAACCGTTCGGCGTACGGCAGCTCGCTCGCCATCACGTGGTCGCGGCCGTCGAAGCACACGCTGGGGGAGCTCGTGAAGACCAGGCGCTTCACGGCGTTCGCCTGGCACGCCGCGACGACGTGCCGCGTGCCGTCGACGTTCGTGCGGAAGTACTCCGCGCGCGGACCCCACACGCCGGCCTTCGCCGCGACGTGGAACACGGTGTCGGCGCCCGACATCGCGCGCTGCAGCGACGCGAGGTCCGTGAGATCGCCGCGCTGGCAGCGCACGCCGATCGCCTCGAGCTGCGGGTACGCCGCGCGCGAGTACGAGACCACGTCGTCGCCGCGGGCGCGCAGCGCGCGCACGATGGCAGAGCCCACGAACCCTCCGCCGCCGGTGACGAAGGCCTTCATGGGTTGGACTCGACCCAGCGCTTCAGCGCGCCGCGCTCGATCTTCGCGTTGTGGCGCACGTCGACGGGGAGCTCCCGGCGAAATCGCACCTCGCTCGCCGGGACCAGCGGCGGCACGCCGGGCCTGGAGCGCGTCCGCCAGATCTCGTCGAGCTCGCCGCCGAATCGGGCGCGCTCCGCGTCCGTGCGCGGCATCGCGCCGGCGCTCGGCTCGACGACGAGCACCGCTCGCTCCTGACCGCGGGCTCCCGATCCCACGAGCGCCGTTCGCGCGACGCGCGGGTGCGCGTTGTACACGTTCTCGGTCGGCACCGGCGGCACGATGCCGCTCGCGGTCTCGAGCCGGTGGGACTTGCGGCCGCAGAACCACAGGCGGCCCTCGTCGTCGAAGTAGCCGACGTCGCCCATCCGGTGCCACGGACCTTTGCCGGACGAGATCTTCGCGGCGCGCGTGAGCTCGGGCTCGTTCGCGTACTCGCGCGTCACGATGGGACCGCGCACGCAGATCTCGCCCAGCTCGCCCGGCGCCAGGCGCAGATCCTCCGACCAGATCGCAATCGGTGCGTCCGTGATCGGCAGGAGGGCGACCTCGATGCCCGGAGCCGCGCGGCCGATGCAGTTGCCGGAGCCGCTCTCCGATCTCGCGCGCACGTCGCCTTCGATCTCCGCGCCGCGGATCGAGGACACCGGCAGGCACTCGGTCGCGCCGTACGGCGTGTGCACGTCGGCGCCGGCGGAGAGGACGCCGCGCATGTCGGAGATCAGCGACGGAGACACGGGAGCGCCCGCGATCAGCACGCGCCGCATCGACTCGAGTCGCACGCCGTTCGCGCGGCACCACGGTGCGACGCGCGTCCAGATCGCCGGCGATCCGAAGCTGTACGTGGCGCCGTTCGTCTCGGCGGCCCGCGCGATCGCGGCCGGATCGCAGCGTCCCGGATGCGACGCGTCGAGCGGCGCGAACACGGTCGTCGTGTCGAGCGCGGCGTCGAACAGGGCGAAGAGCGGGAAGCACGCCAGGTCGACTTCCCCGGCCTCGATCGAGTAGATGCGCTTCAGGAGCTCGATCTGCGCCGCGAAGTTCGCGTGCGTGTAGACGACGCCCTTCGCGGGCCCCGTGCTCCCGGACGTGAACAGGATCGCGGCCTCGTCGTCCGGCTCGCGCTCGAGCGGCTCGATCGAATGCTTCGCACTGCGCACGAGCTCGGCGAGCGCGATGCCGCCGGAGAACGGCGCGCGCCGCGTCGCGATCGAGATCTCGATGGAGGGCAGGCGCGACGCGTAGAGGCGCCGCAGGAGCTGCGCGAGCGGAACGCCGACGAACCCGCGCGGCGCGACCTTCGCGAGCGCCGCGACGACCGCCTCGCGTCCCATCCCCGGGTCGAGCAGCACGGGCGACGCCCCGATGCGAAAGAGCGCGAACGCGATCGCGACGAGATCCCGCCCCGGACGCACGAAGACGGCGACGCGGTCGCCGGCGGCGAGACCCGCTTCGCACAGGCCCGCGGCGATCTCGCCGGCGCGCTGGTCGAGCTCGGCGTAGCTCGTGCGCCGGCCGTCCGGCTCGACGATCGCGGTGCGTCGAGGCGAACGCGCCGCGGTGCGCGGCAGATGCGCTCCGATGTTCACGGGCTCTCCGAGAGGAAGCGCCGCAGCTCGCGCTCGACGATCTCGGGAGCTTCCTCGAACACATAGTGCCCCGCGTTCGCGATGGGCACGACCCGCGCCGACGGGAAGCGCTCCTGCCACATGGCGCGGAAGCGTGGCGTGAAGCAGAAGTCGCGCTCGCCCCACACGATCAGCGCGGGACGGTCGCGAAAGGTCGAAAGCGATCGATCGATCGCGACCAAGGTCGCGTGCGAGGGGTGCCTCGGCGACATCGGGATGTCGGCGACGAAGCGGTCGATCGCGACGCGGTTCGCGTAGGTGTCGTAGGGGAGGAGCAGTCCACGGCGCGCTGCGGGATCGAGATGCGACGGATCGGCCAGCGCCATGCGCGGAGCGAGCCCCGCGAA
>CAZQHA010000104.1:0-11673 GCA_964592795.1 uncultured Planctomycetaceae bacterium
GAGGGATGGAATCGGCGTACCTCGTGCCAGCGCGCGTCCGGAATCGCGTGCGCCGTGATCTGTAACACAGGCATCTCGCGCTGGCGGCTGCGTTGTCGATCCCGATCACCTTGGAGTTGGTTCCGCGTCGGCGTCGTTCTGCTCGCGGTGCCGTTCAGTTTGACCGGCGCTTTTTGGACGCTGTGGGCGCTCGACTACCACATGAGTCTCGCGGTCTGGGTCGGCATCATCGCACTGCTCGGCATCGACGCGGAGACGGAGCAGGTGATGCTGCTCTACCTCGACAAGGCGTTTGACAGCTTTAAGTCCGAAGGCCGCATGCGCGGTAAGCGCGACTTGCTTGCAGCGATCCACGAGGGTGCGGGCAAGCGTATTCGTCCGAAGACGACGACGGTCGCAACCGACATGATCGGTTTGCTGCCGCTTCTGTGGGCCACCGGCACCGGCGCCGACGTCACGCGCCGCCTCGTTGCACCACTCATCGGCGGAATCACGATCAGCTTCCTTATGGAACTGCTCGTCTACCCCGTGATCTTCTACCTGTACAAGCGCCTAGAGCTCCGCTGCGAGGGTGTTTGGGACGCTACACCGTGATCCCCCGACGTGAACGGCGCTTCCACACCGATTTCGAAGAAGTCCTTGTCGCTGTTTGCGGCCCATGGCTCATTTGTCGTCGTGGTCGTGAAACAGGATTCCGCGCGCACGTCTCATCAAATCGACGGCACTGCGGTCGGCTACCTCCGCCGCTCGACCGATCGCCAGGAACAATCGATCCCCGACCAACGCCTCGCCCTCGAACGCTATGCCACCGAGCGCGGCCTTTCGATCTCGCGCTTCTACATCGACGATGCGATCAGCGGTACGACCGCGACGCGTCGACGCGCCTTCCAGGAGATGGTCTCCGACGCGCAGCAAGATCCTCGGCCATTCGCATACGTTCTCGTCTACGACGTCAAGCGCTTCGGCCGCGTCGGCAACGATGAGGCGGGCTACTACCGCCATATCCTGAAAACGCACGGTGTCGAAGTCTCGTACGTCAGCGAGAACTTCTCCGGCGACGGCACCGACGACCTCCTTCGACCCGTCAAGCAATGGCAAGCGCGTGAGGAGTCGAAGGATCTCTCCAAGGTCACAATCCGCGGGCTTCTGTCCAAGGTGGTCGGCGGATCTTGGATGGGCGGAGTTCCACCCTTCGGTTACGACCTGCGCTACCAAACGGACCGCGCCCCGAACGGCGAATTCCTCTTCGTACTTCGTTTCATGCCGGACGGCACGAAACAGCTGCTCGACGAATCAGGCACGGTCACTCGTACCTTGGAGCGCGGAGAAGCGATCCACATATCGAAGCGCGACCACGCGCGACTCGTCCCGAGCTCGCCCGATCGAAGGGCGATTCTCGAGCGCATATTTCGGCTCAGTGCCGAGGAGAACCGCGGTCTCCGCTCGATCGCCGATCTCCTGAATTCCGAAGGGACTCCCCCACCTCGCGGACCAGCCTGGTCGCACATCTACCACGGCGCGTGGACGGCTTCGACCGTGCGATCGATTCTCGTGAATCCGATCTACGTCGGCGACATGGTCTGGAATCGGCGCACCGACGCACGCTTCCACAAGATCAGCGGCGGGCGCGCAACGGAGCGGCGTGATGTCCACGGCGCACGCCTCGTTCCGAACCCACAGGCCGACTGGATCCGCATCGAGAATGCTCACCCACCGCTCGTGAGCCGCCGACTCTTCGAGATGGCCCGCGACGCGCGCGAGACTCGTCCGACGTCGAAACGGCAACGCGGAATCCAAGTATCAGGAGGCTGGAAGGGGAAGCGTTCGCGCTTTCTCCTATCGGGACTCGTGCACTGCTCGCGTTGCGGAGGACGCTACGAGGGAACCTCCAGGTCGAAAGGCAAGCGCCGAATCGATGGCTCCGTCGTTCGCACGTACTACTACGGCTGCGGAAACTACATCCGGCGTGGGCGTTCGACATGCACGTTCGGAGCAGTGGGACAGGAGCAGCTCGAGGTCGCCGTCGCCGACGCCGTGCTCGATCACTATGAAGCACTGCTGGGAGATCACACAGAGCAACGGCTCGAGAAAATCGTACGCGAAGGCCTCGGAACTGACTCTGCGAACATCACTCTCGCCTCGATTCGCGCCAGGGATGAGATCCACCGCATCGAGACGACGATCGCGAACCTTCTCGACAACATCACCGCGGTCAACCGTTCCCTTGTCGACGAACGACTCAAGGTCCTGACACGTGAGAAAGAAGAGATCGCGCGGCGGATGAGTGAGCTGGAGAAGCTTGCGCTCGGCAGTTTTCAGGTGGAAGCCGTTGTGCACGAAGCGTGGGCATTCGTGAGTAGCCTGCGCACAACCTTGAAGCATGGACCACCCGAGCAGCGCATTCGCGCGATCCGCAGCTGCCTCACATCCGTCGTGTTCGACTCTGACGCCCACACCGCAGTGCTCCGATTGCAACGCGTTCCCGGCGCCGGGTTACGTGGAATCTTGGAGGAGAGGACCGTGACGGTTCCGTCGCGAAGCATGCGCAAGCCTCCACGAGCAATTGGGCAGGGCGCATGATCACCAGACCATGCACGCGACGATTACCGGGCGATCCTCAGCCCATCGAGCATGCAGCGAAGGCGCTCGAAGACCTGCAGTTCGATCACTTTCGCGATGCGCTCGTTCTTCGGGTAGACGCAGGAGTGCTCCCGATGTTGTTTCGACGATCGACGCGGGTACTGGAGCACGGTCCGACCATCGCGTGTGCGGCGAATTGACGCACCATGGATCACGATTGATCCGAAGAGCGTGAACGAACAGAAAGCGAGCAGCCCGGTCGCTCGATGGGCATCGTCGGCCAGCTTGATGACGATGTCGTCGACGGGACAGTCGGCGTATGCCGCGGTGCGGCCACGAGCTGCGGGAGAGTCTTCCACATTCGGGGAAAGGAATCGTCGCCGGGCCGCTTCCGGAGATTCCTTCGAAAAACTTCGCCCCGACCAGCCTGCTATCGGGTGGTGATCGAGGCCCGGAGAGCGGTCCTCTCGGCCACATAAGCCTCCGAGAGCGCAGACACCGACATCCCCGACGAGCGCGCCAGCGCCGTGAGCGTGATCCGCTCGGAGAGCAGCGCCTCGAAACTCTCCAGCACGAGCTGGCGCGCGCTTCCGGGTTTCACGCGCGGGAGTCGACCGGCGACGAAGCGCGTCACGGCGCTCCGCGCGGCGGTGACGAGTTCCTTCTCTTCGAGCTCAGTCGTACCGCTCTTGCTGAGATCCTCGATCGCCGCGACCTCCAACCCATCGCCGATGCGCTCCTCCTCCGCAGCGAGGGGCTGCCGTCGAGGCTGCTTGGTCTCCAGGAGTTGGTCCCGTACCTGACGAACGCCCGGCACAAGGCGCCCTTGCTCGTCGGTCATCGCGAGGTCGAGCACGTTTCCGACCTTCTCGGTTGCGAGGTAGAAGCCCGCAAGCAACGACTTCGGATCGAGCTCATCACGCTCCACTCCACGGTGGTTTCGCCGCGCAGCTGCGACTGTGGCGGCGCGCAGACTCGAGAGCATGGCCTCGGTTCCGGCGATTCGATCCTCGCTGATCGCGACCTGTCCTTCGAAAAGCACCCGCTCGCGCGGAGTCAGGTTCGCAAGCCCCTCTCGTCGGGCTCGCTGCGCGATCGCACGTACTTCGGCGGACCAGCCGCGGATGAGCGAGTCGAAGCGCTCCTGCAACCGGTCACGAGGGAGCACGATCCGTGGGATGACGCCGGCTTCCCGCGCGAGATCTTCGTCGCAGCAAGCGACTGAGTGCAGTGCCAACTGCCAGCATTCGACGACCGCGCTCGTCTCGACGGGGCGACCGCGCGGCAGGCGAAGAGCCTCGAACGTGAGCTGCGTGAAGTGAACGCTCGTCATGTAGAGATCGAGCGGCGTGAGGGGCGGCGCCAGCCGGTGGGCCAGCTTGATGATGTGGCGCACCATCGGGATCACACTGGCGGGCATGACCTCCTCGGGCGGTGTGAGGACGAACAACTGCGGACGAATCGGCGTGTCGATCAGCCACATCTGGACTCTCCAGCAATCGCTAGAGGCCCGGCGCGGGCGACTCCACTGGTTCCCGCCCCACCGACCGGTAGGTCCCGTTCATGCCCCCTCATTACCAGACCGATCGCTCGAGTTCTTGGACCGTAATACGCGAGCGCGACCGAATCCCGCGCATCGCCCAGTACAACTCGCCCGCCCACGAGGCCTGCAGCCGAAGCTGGGTGGCGGTGCGCAGCAGCAGCGCTCGTAGCTGCTCATCCCACAGGGGATGCGAGCGCGTACCAGCGCTCCCCGTTCTCTTCTGGGGCGCGGATCCTGTCGCGACGATGCGGGGACAGTGAGTTAGGCTGAGCCGCCTAATTGGCAGTACGTCGCTCGCCAAGACGAGACTCCCGCCATAATGGCACCTAGACCGCCAGATGTAGGGCCATGAATTTACGGCAACGGCATATGTTGTGGCCTGGCACGCGAATTGTCAAGGATTCGTAGCCCCCCCCGGGCACCTCAGTGCCCGAGCAGGCCGTCGACTGTCCCCCAGCCCAGAGGCTGCCTCGACGACACCAACCGGGCATCGAGACGCGTCATGAGCAAGCGACAGTCCCCCAATTATTGGGTCAGTCCCACTGCGGATCACCGCTGGAGTGTCAGGCGCCAGGGAGCAGAACGAGCCGCGAATGTGTTCGACACACAGGCCAAGGCGAACGAGCGCGCGCGAGAACTCGCAAAGGAATCGGGAGGCGAGCGGATCACGCAGGGACGCGACGGAAGCATCGTCAGCAAAGACTCGTACGGGAACGATCCGCGCAGCCAGAAGGATACCGAGCACTAGACGAGGCTGCGGGCTCCGACCAGCCCGCGCACGTGTGCCGAAGTCACAGTTATGTGTGCTAAGACTCATGAGTTACGAAGTTGATGTTCGCGCGGTGGGGCAAGAGTCAAAGAGCGGCGACGCAATCGTGCTTCGCTACGGTGATTTCAGCGACCGCCGGCGGTACAGGGTGGTGGTCATCGACGGAGGATTCGTCGAGAGTGGCGAGGACTTGGTGAACTTCATCAAGACTACGTACGGCACGAGTAGCGTTGACCTGGTGATTTCAACGCACCCGGACGCCGACCACTGTTCGGGTCTCGAGACACTGGTGGAGCAACTCGAAGTCGGCGAGCTTTGGATGCACCAACCTTGGAATCACGTCAAGGAGGCATGCGACATCCTCGGATACCGCGGGCAGGCCCGCGGCCGATTCGACGAACAACTTGAGCTGTCACTGTCGGATGCCGCGGACCTGGAGACCATCGCGAAGAAGAAGGGAATTCCGATTCGAGAACCGTTCGACGGAGTTCGTTCACAGGACGGATGCATCATGATTCTCGGGCCGACCGAGGAATACTACGAGGAGTTGCTTGCAGGGTTCGAGGATCCGTCGAAGGCCTGCCAACGAACGTTCCTCGAATCTGTCGAAGCCGCAGTTCGAAAGGCTATCGCGAAGATCCGTGAGAGCTGGGATAGCGAGGTGCTCGTCGAACCGGACAGCAACGCGACACGGCCGCAGAACAATTCCAGCGCGATCATCCTGGCGCGATTGGACTCTGACTACTTTCTGTTCACAGGAGATGCAGGAGTTCCGGCGCAGTTGCGTGCGATCCCGGAGGGATTCCTCGGCATGCTGGAAGGCCGGCTCAAGTTCGTCCAACTCCCGCACCACGGAAGCAAGCGCAACATTGGCCCGACAACGATGGACAGAATTCTGGGTCCGAAGTTGGCGTCTCCGGAAATGAAATCGGGCCTGACTGCGTTCGTGTCTGCCGCGAAGAAAGGTGCGCCAAAGCACCCGGCGAAGCGGGTGACGAACGCTGCGAACCGCCGCGGCGCACACGTTCTCGTCACGCAAGGGAGTCCTCACTGCTACAGGAGTGTCGACGCCCCGGCGCGGCCGAATTGGGGACCTATTGCCACTATCGAGTTTTGCGAGAACTACGAGGAAGACTAGGTGCCGCCGTACCTTCCCGATGACTACATGCTGCGAGCTCGCGCCGCTCCGGTGTTTATTGTTCTTGCTCCTTTGCTTATCAGCGTTGCGGTCTGGTCCCCTGGCGTGCTGACGGTTGCGACAGGGAGCGTTGCGGCCTTCGTATGGCTGGGACTCTGCGCGCTCGTGGGCCAGCTTGGTCGCGACTTCGGGAAGACGAAAGAACGAGAACTATGGCAAGCATGGGGTGGAGCTCCCGCCGTGAGAACACTCAGACATCGTCACTCCACATTCACTGCCTCATCGCTCGGTCGCTATCACGCGAAGCTCCAAGAGCTCCTGCCCGAAGTACGGTTGCCGACGCGCGAAGACGAGCGCGCAAACCCAAGGGCATCCGACGAGACCTATGAAGCGTGTGTTCAATATCTCCGTGCAGCAACACGGGACGCGACGGAGTTCCCGATGGTTTTCAAGGAGAATGTCAGCTACGGATTCCGTCGGAACCTGTGGGGAATGAAACCATTCGGGATGATCGTCGCCGCGGTCGGGATTGGTATGTGTGCGCTACGACTGCGGAGCACGTCGGGAGCCGATGAGCTTGCGCGCGCCGTTGCCGTCGTAGGGACGTGCTTCAATCTCGCTCTCCTCGCGTGCTGGACTCTTTGGATTACTCGCAACTTCGTGCGAGTCCCTGGTACGGCGTACGGCGAGCGCCTCGTCGAATCGTGTGAACGACTGGGTTTGACCCAAGAGTGAGCGTCGCACACGGGCGACCTGATCGCCCGTCGGACGTTTAGCGATGTCGCCAGTGCCGACTTTGTCGGACTCATCCGACCGTTTCTCTCGGCAAGAGAGCCGCCCCGACGAACTCGCATCAACCGGGAAGGCAGTGAAACTGAATTGTCGGTCGGCCAACGCCGACGACCTTTGTGCGAGCTCCCTCGGCGAGAGGCAGGGGAAACGCTCACGATCTGCTCAGATGGAGCAAGAGCGCCGAGGATTGTGGCCCCCGGCGCTCGAATCCCTGGCGATGATTTATTGAATCGCAGCGTTGGCCAGCTGCGGAATCGGCGCCTCCGAGATCCAATCCTTCTCGGCCGCCCACACGAGCGCCAATCGCAGCACGCGCCGCGTCTTGTCGATCGTGAGCTTGGACTTAGGACGTCCGGTCTTGGTCTTGAGTACCCGCTCGCTCTCGTTGAACGCCACCACGCGCTCGGGCGTGAGCTCCACCAGCGCGGCGGTCGCTCCGATCTCGGCGATCGCGCTCTCAAGTTCCATCTTGTAGCTGAAGAGCGTACCTGCGCTCTTTCCGGTCCGATCGAGATGCGCGATGTACTCTCGCGCCAGGTCGGCGAGCGTGAACGCGCTCGCCGAATCAATCCCCGCACCTTCACTCGAAGGAACAGACTTTTTCTTCTTCGATCCCATTTCAAGTACCTCCATGCGCCTCACCTCGAGGCGAAGCACATGGAGGCTCACGTTCGCGCACACCGGAAGCCTGATTCGCAGAAGATCCGCCCGGAGCGCCGTCAGGAATGTCCTTCCTAGAAGTGCTTCACACGGATAATGCCCATCCTGCGCAGATCGGCGTCCGTGAGAGTGCGAATCACGAACGGCTGCGGCAGATTGCGCAACTGCCACACGGCGAGCGCCAGCGCCACGACACAGTCATCGTGAACGCCATGAGGTGCGCTCGTGCGCACGTTCCCCTGGTCCGTGATCGAGTACTCGAACGACTCGAGTTCGTCGATGCCTTCAGGCCACAGGTCCGCGCGCGGCAACTTGATTCTCCGCTGCTCGAGTCGCAGCGAGAGGTTGTTGATGAGGTCGGCCTTCGAGCGCGCGGTGAATGGGTACGCATCGACATAGCACCCATTGCAACGGAGCGCCTCGAAGATCGGCTCCCCGGCGCCCGTTGTATCGCACAGGATTCGAGCGTGGCGGTAACGGTCACACGCCGCGCGAATCCGCGTGATCTGCAGGTTCCAGTCGAGGCGATTGAAGCGGTCGACGAACACGACCTCGCGCTTCGAGTTGATGATGACGAGGACCGTGTAGTCCTCGACCTTCGCGAGATCGAGTCCGGCGACGTACCGTTCACCCGGCACGGGTTCCTGCCACTCACCGGTTGCTGCCTCGCGCACATAGCGGAACACGGCACCGGATCCCTCGAGGAACTCGCCGCCGTATTCCTGGCGAAAGACCCGATCCGGCAAGCGCGCGCGCTCCGCTTCGATCAGCTCCGGATCGAGCAAGGGATTCGACCACGACGGACAGTTCCACGACTCGTAGTCGGCGTCGAGTCCTTGCCCACGCCGGAACAAGTCGTAGTACCAGCCCTTGCCTTTCGGGGTGGAGATCAAGAGCGCCCATCCCTTCTTGTCGAGCAAGCGCTGGCTGAGATAGCTCTCCCAGATCGCGGGCTTCAGGCGCGATGCTTCATCGACAATCAGGAAGTCGAGGCCCTCTCCAAGAAGGCTGTCGCGACTATCGGCGCTCTTCCCGCGGATCTCGGACGTGCCGCCGCCCATGTTGAGCAGGACAAGGCGTCGCTCACTCGCCTTCAGCTCCACGATCCGATGCCGCAGATGGCTCGTGACGATCACGACGATCTGGTTGAACACGCGCTCGCACAGGTCATACGTCGGCGCCACGATCCAGCCGATGGCCCGCTCGCGCGGCTCGAGCGCCGCGGCGAGCGCCTCCATCGCGGCCGCCCAGCTCTTTCCCCAGCGGACCCCGCACGCCACGATTCGCCGAGGCGCAGCTGAGTTGTGGATCTGGGCCTGCCCCGGATGCGGCTCGTACCCGAGGTCCTGGAACAGGGCCTGCTTGCTGAGCACCCTAGGCGACGGTTGCGTCGTCATGACGTCCTCCCACGCGCGCGACGTCGCGCACCATCCAGCGCTCGTACTCACGCCGGATCACCTGTTCGATGTCGATGGCGGCACGATCGGTCGGCTCGCCGCGGATCAGCCGCTCTTGGCGGATGGACAGATCGAGCGCACGCACGGCGTCGATCGCGGAGTCGATCGACATCACGCGGAGCGCCTCCAGCGCCTTGCCCTGAATCACCTGTAGAGTCTTCAGGTGGCGCGCGTTCATCGCTTCGAGCGATTCAACGGCGCGCTTCTCGGATCGATCGTGAGCGTCACGCTCGACCTTCTGCAGTCGCTGCTGCCAATGTTCGCGCTCGGCGAGCTTCACGACGGCGGTCTTCGAGACCTTGAACTTCGCGGCGACTGCCTGGTAGCTGCGACCGGCTCCGAGTCCCACGTAGAACTCGAAGGCGTCGAGGGGAATGCGACGCTTCACGAGCCCCTCCGTTCCGCCGCGATGTCGGCAAAGGTCTTGTTCGTGCCGTCGAGGATGACGCTCTTGCCCGTCGCCTGCTCGAAGCGGCGCACGGCCACGTCGACGAACGCCGGTGCGATCTCGATCGCGCGGCAACGACGATTGAGCTTCTCGGCGGCGATCAGCTGACTGCCGCTTCCGGAGAACGGCTCGAGCACGATGGCGCCAGCCTTCGTGTGCTGCTCCATCGGGATCTCGAAGAGGCGCACCGGCTTCTGCGTCGGATGCTCATTGCCGACGATCCGCTGCTTCCCTTCCCAATCGATCTCCCACACGGTCTCGAGCGCGCCGTGACCGTGCTCGGGACGATGCCCCCGCCGCCAACCAAAGGCGCAGGGCTCGTGCCGCCAACGGTAGTAGCAGTGCCCGAACGTGGCTGTCGGCTTCACCCAGACGATCACTTGGTGGAGCAAGAGCTCGTGGCGCTCGAACGCGGCCGCGATGGTCGGCTGCTGCACGTGCGCGTGCCACAGGTAGACCGCCGCCGACGGCTCGATGAACGGCAGGCACGCCGAGAACATCCCGTCGAGGAACGCGCCGAGGTCTTTGATGTCGACCTCGCGGTACACGGCGGACCAGTCCTTGCCACTCGGCTTGCCGTCGTGGATTGGTCGGTCGTTGCCAGTGTAGTTGACGCAGTACGGGGGATCGGTCGACAGCAGCGTCGCTCGCTCACCACCAAGAATCCGCTCGACGTCGGCCGCGCGCGTCGAATCACCGCACAAGAGCTTGTGGTCGCCCAGGATCCAAAGGTCCCCGACCCGAGACACCGGTTGTTCCGGCGGCGCCTCGGGACCGGGATCGTCCAGTTCGCGGGGATCAACGTCCCCGGCGAGCGACTCGAGGAGCGCGTCGATGTCGTCGCTCGAGTAGCCCACGCCCTCCAGGCTCTCTTCGACTCGAAGCGTCTCCAGCAGTTTCGCGAGCGCGGGTTCATCCCAGCTCGAGTACTCGTGCGTGCGGTTGTCGGCGATCGCGTACGCGGTCGCGTCGAGGTCAGTGCCCTCGAACCAGACGACGGGGACTTCCGCGAGCTTGAGCTCGTGCGCGGCCTTAAGCCGCGTGTTGCCGGCGATCACCTCGCCGGAGCGCTTCGCGACGATCGGCTGTCGCCAACCGAACCGGCGGATCGACGCCGCAACGTGTGGCACGGCGGGATCATTGATCCGCGGGTTCGCGGGGTTCGCGTACAGCGACGCGATCGGGACCCAAACGACTTCCAGACTGACCTGTTCCATAGCCAACGATCTCCCTCCAGCTGAAGCTGGGGCAGGGCGTCGTTGGAGTGCAGCGGAAAGGTTGGGCCCGGTGGGCCGTTGGAAGTCAGTTGGAGGTGGACGCCAAGTTCGTCGTACGCCTTCGGCACGATCGCTTCAAGCATTCGCATGACGAGAGCGTGCGGAGATCCCTGACTGGAGGGCTCCGAGTTCGATGGTTGACCGCGCGCGGCATGGTTACCGGAACATGGCGGCAAGTTGCCATCGAAACTCACGGCACCGCCCAGGGTTCGGTGCGCGCGCCAGCGACGGATTGCGATAGCAGACGCCCGAAATCGGACAACTTCCGGACAACCAACGGGCAACCAAAACCGCGAGCGCGCAGCCAGAAGCGGATCGACGAAAAAAGAGAGGACCCGGGCCGCCTTGGCCCAAGTCCTCTCTTCGTGCTGGTAGCGGGGGTAGGATTCGAACCTACGACCTCCGGGTTATGAGCCCGACGAGCTGCCAGACTGCTCCACCCCGCGATTGGGCGGGCATTGTCGTCCGCGAACGGGCCGAGATCAACCCCCTGCGACGCGAACCGCGCCTTCAGGTCCGAATCCGCAGCAATCCCGCGATCTCGCGCGCCAATTCCGCCGCTCCGCGCGTCCCGCACTCGATCGTGTAGTCGGCGATGAGCGCGTAGAGCGGGTCCCGGCGCGCCGCGAGCTCGGCGATCTCCCCCACCGGATCGCCGCCGAGCAGCGCCGGCCGCGTGCCGCGGTCGAGCCGCATCCGGCGCTCCAGCTCCGCGATCGAGACGCTGAGCCAGACGCACACCGCGCTGCGGTGCAGCCGCTCGCGGTTCACGCTGCGCTCGACGACGCCGCCACCGGTCGCGAGCACGCACGGGTCCTCGCGCGACAAGGCGTCCTCGAGCGCGCTCTGCTCGGCGTCGCGAAAGACGGATTCACCGTGCCGCGCGAGGATCTCGCCGGCGGGCGGGACCTCGTCGAGCTTGCGCTCGCGCGCGAACCGGCGCGCGAGCTCGACGTCCAGGTCGACGAGCGGCCGGTCGAGGAGCTTCGAGAGCTCGCGCCCCCCGCTC
>CAZQHA010000105.1:0-11652 GCA_964592795.1 uncultured Planctomycetaceae bacterium
GCGTCCGCGTCGACCCCGCGGAGTCGATCGACGCGGTCGTGCTCCGCGTGGCGAGCGACCTCGCGGCGCTCCGCGAGCGCGCGCCGTGGCTGCGCGACGTGATCACACGGTACAGCTCGGACCACGGTCTGAAGATCGCTGAAGCGGGCGAGCTCCTGCCGGTCTTCCTCCGCTTCCAAGGCGCGTTCGAAGCGCCGGCGCTCCCGGACGGCAGCGAGTGGGGCTTCGACATCTCCGAGGCATCGACGGCCTGCCGCTGCGTGTTCGACGAAGGTCGGATCGACCCGCCGCAAGCGGAGGCGCTCGTGCGCGGGTTCACGGCGTTCCTCGAGAGCCTCGCATCCGATCCCGAGCGCCCGATCGGGCGGCACGCGACCGTCGACGGCGCCTCGCTGCGACGCCAGGTCGAGGAGTGGAACGGCACCGCGCTCCCGTACCGGGCCGATCTCTGCGTGCACGAAGTGTTCGAGGAGCAGGCCCGGCGCACGCCGGAAGCGGTCGCTCTCGTCTGTGACTCGAGCTCGCTCACGTATGCCGAGCTCGACGCGCGCTCGAACCTTTTGGCGGCGGAGCTGGCGCGACAGTCGGTCGCGAAGGGCCAGCTGGTCGGCGTGTGCGTCGAGCGATCCATCGACCTCGTGGTCGCGGTGATGGGCGTGCTGAAGGCGGGCGCCGCGTACGTTCCGCTCGATCCGCAGTTCCCCTCCGAGCGACTCGCGTTCATGGTCGAGGATGCGCACTTGAGGGTGATCGTCGCGAACGATCACCTCGTGACGCGTCTGCCCTCGCTCTCGTCGAACGGCGGCGCGACGATCGTCCGGATCGACGAGGACTGGGCACGCATCGCAGCTCGCCACGACCCGGTCGACATCGCGCGCGCGAAGCCGTCGGATCTCGCGTACGTGCTCTACACGTCCGGCTCCACGGGGAAGCCGAAGGGCGTCTTGGTGGAGCATCGCAACGTGGCGAACTTCTTCGCCGCGATGGACGAACGCATCCCGCACGAGCCTCCGGGCGTATGGCTCGCGGTCACGAGCCTGTCGTTCGACATCTCGGTCCTGGAGCTCCTTTGGACGCTCGCTCGCGGATTCAAGGTCGTCCTGCACACCGGTCGCGACCGTGCGCGGAGCCGCGCGGCGGCGCCGGCGCGGGACGTCGACTTCAGCCTGTTCTATTTCTCGAGCGACGAAGGCTCGGATCGCGGCGAGGGGTATCGACTCTTGCTCGACGGTGCGCGCTTCGCGGACGCGCACGGCTTCCGAGCGATCTGGACGCCGGAGCGGCATTTTCACGCGTTTGGAGGCCTGTACCCCAATCCCGCGGTCACCGGCGCGGCGATCGCCGCGATCACGCAAAACGTCGCGATCCGCGCCGGCAGCGTCGTTCTCCCGCTCCACCATCCGATCCGCGTCGCCGAGGAGTGGGCGCTCGTCGACAACCTCTCGAACGGACGCGCCGGCATCTCGTTCGCCTCGGGTTGGCAGCCGAACGACTTCGTGCTCTCGCCCGCCAATCGCGCGAACGCGA
Organism: uncultured Planctomycetaceae bacterium; assembly: GCA_964592795.1. Lineage (GTDB taxonomy): Bacteria > Planctomycetota > UBA1135 > UBA1135 > JANLUN01. The sequence goes on from CAZQHA010000105.1 coordinate 1,528, forward strand.
AGGAAGTGATGTTCCGCGACATCGAGATCGTGCGGCGCCTGTGGCGCGGCGAGACGGTCGCGTTCCCCGGCGCCGACGGCGCCGCGGTCGAGATCCGCACGCTGCCTCGTCCCGTCCAGCGCGAGCTGCCGTTCTGGGTGACGTCCGCGGGCAACGTCGAGACGTTCGCCGCGGCCGGGAGGATCGGCGCGAACGTGCTGACGCACTTGTTGGGGCAGACCGTCGAGCAGCTCGTGCCGAAGATCGCGGCCTATCGCGAGGCACGCGCGAAGGCCGGGTTCGACCCGACGTCCGGCGTCGTCACGTTGATGCTGCACACGTTCGCGGGCGAGGACGAGGACGCGGTGCGGGCCGCGGTCCGGCGTCCGCTCGATCGCTACCTCGCGAGCTCGCTCTCGCTGATGAAGCACCACTCCGCCGATTTCCCGACGTTCCGTCGCCCCGGCGCCGACGGCGCCGACTTCGACGACATGGCGCACGACGAGCAGGCGGCGCTGCTCGAGCACGCGCGCGAGCGCTACTACAGCACGCAAGGGCTCTTCGGCTCGCCGGATCGCTGCAGCGCGATGGTGGAACGCGTCTCGAGCGCGGGCGTCGACGAGATCGCGTGCCTCATCGATTTCGGCGTGCCCACGGAAGACGTGCTGGCGAGCCTGCCGGTGCTCGACCGCGTGCACAAGGCCGCGCGCAGCCGCGTGGGCGGCGTCGCCGCGAGCGAGTTCACGATCGCCGCGCTGATCCGCCGCGAGGGCGTGACGCACTTGCAGTGCACGCCCTCGATGGCGCACATGCTGTGCGCCGATCCCGAGACGCGCGACGCGCTGTCGCGAGTGAAGCACGTCTTCGTCGGTGGCGAAGCGCTGCCCGGCGATCTCGCCGCGGCGCTGCGCTCGGCCGTCGGCGAGTCCGTGACGAACATGTACGGGCCGACCGAGACCACGATCTGGTCGTCGACGTACACGCTCAACGGCGCGAGCGCGAGCTCGTCGATCCCGATCGGAAGGCCGATCGCGAACACGAGCTTCTACGTCCTCGACGAATCGCTCGCGCCGGTGCCCATCGGCGTCGCGGGCGAGCTCTACATCGGCGGAGACGGCGTGGCGCGCGGCTACCTGGATCGGCCCGAGCTCTCCGCCGAGCGCTTCGTTCCCGATCCGTTCTCGGCCGAGCCCGGCGCGCGCATGTACCGCACGGGAGATCTCGTGCGCTATCGAGCCGACGGCCTCGTCGACTTCCTCGGTCGGACGGACCACCAGATCAAAGTGCGCGGACACCGGATCGAGCCGGGCGAGATCGAAGCCTGTCTCGCGCGCGAGCCGTGGGTCGCGCAGTCGGTCGTCTTCGCTCGCGAGGACACGCCCGGCGACCAGCGACTCGTCGCCTACGTCGTGTCGAAGGGAGCGGTCCCGAATGCCGGCACGCTGCGCGAGCGACTGCGCGCGCAGCTGCCCGACTACATGGTCCCGGCGCACTTCGTGTTCCTCGACGCGATCCCGCGCACGCCGAACGGCAAGACCGATCGCCGCGCGCTGCCCAGACCCAAGGAGGAAGCGACCGTCGCGGCGGCGAGCATCGTGCTGCCGGCGAACGAGCTCGAGGCGCGTCTGGCACGGCTGTGGCAAGAGACGCTCGGCGTCGACCACGTCGGCGTCGACGACAACTTCTTCGACATCGGCGGACAGTCGCTCCTGATCGTGCGCATGTACCGCCGCATGGGCGAGCTGACCTCACGGACGCTGTCGCTGACCGACCTCTTCCGCTTCCCGACGATTCGATCGCTCGCGCGCTTCCTGTCGTCCGACGAACCCGTGCACGCCGTCGAAGAAGGCACCTCTCGCGGACGGCAGCGACGGTCGCTCGGACGCCGACGACTCCGAGCCGGAGAAACCTGATCCACGCACCATGACGAGCGAAGCTTCGAACAACGACATCGCCATCGTCGGGATGGCGCTGCGGTTCCCGGGAGCGCACGGACTCGAGACGTACTGGTCCAACCTGCGCGCGGGCGTGGAGTCCGTGCAATCGTTCACGGACGAGGAGCTCCTGGCTCGCGGCGTGCCGCAGAAGCTCCTGCGCGACCCGGCGTACGTGAAGCGCGGTCCGCTCCTCGAAGGCTTCGATCGATTCGATGCCGAGTTCTTCGGATTCAGCCCGAAGGAAGCGGCGATCCTCGATCCGCAGCACCGGCAGTTCCTGGAGTGCGCGTACGAGGCGCTCGAGGACGCCGGTCACGCGCCCGATTCGTTCCATGGCGCGATCGGCGTGTTCGGCGGCTGCGGGATGTCGAGCTACTTCACGTTCAACCTGCTCTCGAATCCAGCCCTCGTCGAGTCCGTCGGATTGTTCCTCTTGCGACATACCGGGAACGACAAGGACTTCCTCACGACGCGCGTCTCGTACTGCCTCGATCTCACCGGGCCGAGCATCAACGTCCAGACGGCGTGCTCCACCTCGCTCGTCGCGGTGCACGTCGCCTGTCAGAGCCTGCTCAACGGCGAGTGCGACATGGCGCTCGCCGGCGGCGTCACGGTCGAGGTGCCGCAGGGCGCCGGCTACCTATATAAGGAAGGGGAGATCCTTGCGCCGGACGGCCACTGCCGCGTGTTCGACCGCGAATCGCGCGGAACGATCTTCGGCAGCGGCGCCGGGATCGTCGTGCTGCGAAGACTCGAAGATGCGGTCAAGGACGGCGATCGCATCTACGCGGTCGTCAAGGGATCGGCGGTCAACAGCGACGGCGCGCGCAAGGTCGGCTACCTCGCACCGAGCGTCGACGGGCAGGCGGCGGCCGTCGCGGAAGCGCTCGCGTGCGCCGGCATCCGCGGCGAATCGGTCGAGTACATCGAAGCGCACGGAACCGGCACGCCGATCGGCGATCCGATCGAGGTCGCGGCGTTGACGCAGGCGCTCGGACGCGTCGCCGCATCGCGTCCCGCGTCGTGCGGGCTCGGCTCGGTCAAGGCGAACATCGGCCACCTCGACACGGCCGCTGGCGTGGCGAGTCTGATCAAGGTCGCGCTCGCGCTCCACCATGGCGAGATCCCGCCGATGCCGAACTTCGCGGCGGCGAATCCGGCGATCCAGTTCGAGACGACGCCGTTCTACGTCGTCGATCGACTGCGCCCGTGGCCGCGAGGCGCTCGACCGCGGCGCGCGGGCGTCAACTCGCTCGGGGTCGGCGGAACGAACGCGCACGTCGTGCTCGAGGAAGGTCCACTTCCCGAGCCGACGAGCGCGCCCGAACGCGCGGACCAGCTCCTGTGCCTGTCCGCGAAATCGGCGCCGGCGCTCGAGGAGGCGTCGATGCGGCTCGCTCGACATCTGCGCGCGCACCCCGAGCAGGAGCTCGCGGACGTCGCCTACACGCTCTTCCACGGCCGGCAGGCGTTCGACTACCGCTGCGTGCTCTCGAGCCGCGACCGCGAGGAAGCCGCTCAACTGCTCGAGTCGCACGACCCGCGGCGCGTGTTCAGCCACACCGCGATCTCCTCGACGCCGCCCGTCGTGTTCATGCTGCCCGGCGGCGGTGCGCAGCACGCGCGCATGGGCTGCGATCTGTACGCATCCGAGCCGGCGTTCCGCGAGCTCGTGGACCGCGGGCTCGACGCGTTCGAACGCCGGACGAAGCAGGACCTGCGGTCCGTGTGGATGTCGGCGAAGGACTCGGGAGCCGGGCGCGAGCTCGAGCGCCCGTCGCTCCAGCTGCCGGCGATCTTCATCCTCGAGCATGCGCTCGCGGAATTCTGGATGTCGCTCGGCGTGCGGCCGGACGCGCTGATCGGACACAGCCTCGGCGAGAACACCGCGGCCTGCCTCTCCGGCGTCCTCTCGTTCGAGGACGCTCTCGGGATGGTCGTGCTGCGCGGGCAGCTCTTCGAACGGTTGCCGGCGGGCGGGATGATCAGCGTCGCCCTCGCGGCGGACGAGATCGCGCGATTCCTCGGTCCGGATCTCGACCTCGCCGCGACGAACGCGCCTTCGGTGTCGGTCGTGTCGGGCCCGACCGGTGCGCTCGAGGATCTCGCGCGCCGGCTCGTCGACGGCGGAGTCGATCTCTCGCGCGTACCGATCACGACGGCGGCGCACTCGCGCGTCGTCGAATCGATCCTGCCCGAGTTCCTCGAGTACATGCGGAGCGTCCGGCTCGAGGCGCCGCAGATCCCGTTCGTGTCGAACTACACCGGGACGTGGATCACGCCCGAGCAGGCGACGAACCCGGAGTACTGGGCGCAGCACCTGCGGGGCACCGTCCGGTTCTCGGATGGGCTGCGCACTCTGCTCGCGGATGCGGGGCGCGTGTTCCTCGAAGTCGGTCCGGGCAAAGCGCTCTCCTCGCTCGCTCGACAACAGCCCGGCGCATCGTCCGCGCGCGGCGTGTTCTCCTCGCTGCGACACGCGGAGCAATCGATCTCCGACACCGCGCACGTGCTCACCACGTTCGGACGGCTGTGGGCGTGCGGCGTTTCCGTCGACCGCTCGTACCTCTGGCGAGGCGAACGCCGGGCGCGCGTCTCGCTCCCCACGTATCCGTTCCAGCACCGCCGTTACTGGATCGACGCGAAGCAGCCGGCGGCGCACGTCGAGCGCACGGTCCCCGAGCCGCGGCACGTCGATCTCCTCGCGCACGGCTTCTACAAGCCCGTCTGGAAGGAGCGGCCCGTCGGTCCGCCCGCCGAGCGCAAGACCGCGAGCACTTGGCTCGTCTTCTTGGATTCCGCCGGAGTCGGCGACGCGCTCGTGCAGCGGCTGCGCTCACGCGGCGACACCGTCGTCACCGTCCGCGAGAGCGACGACAACTGCCGACTCGGAGAGAACGAGTACGCGCTGGCGCCGGAACGCGGTCGCGAGGGCTACACGGAGCTCGTGCACGAGCTCGTCGGCGCGGGCTTGGCTCCCGACCGGATCGTCCACCTGTGGCTCCTGACTCGCGACGAGAGCCACCGACCCGGATCGAACTTCTTCCACCGCAATCAAGAGCGCGGGTTCTACAGCTTGTTCTTCCTGGCGCAGGCGTTGGCCGAGCACGGAGCCAAGGGCTCGATGCACATCACCGTGGCCGGAAACGGCATGCAGGCGCTCGACCGCGAGCCGCTTCTGCATCCCGCGAAGGCGACGATCGCCGGACCTTGCAAGGTGATCCCGCGCGAGTTCCCCGGAGTGTCCTGCTCGGTGCTCGACCTCCCGTTGCCCGTGTCGAGATCGCCATTGGACGGCCGGGGAACGCGCCACTCGAAGCTCGACGCACTCGTCGACGCGGTCGAAGCCGAGGCGATCGCGACGCCGCGCGACGCGATCGCGCTCGTGCGCGACGGACGCCGTTACGAGCAGGCGTTCGAGCGGACCACGCTCGCGCCGGCGGATCGCAACGGGCACGCGCCCGTGCGCGACGGCGGCGTGTACGTCGTGACCGGCGGCGTCGGAGGGCTCGGCCTCGCGGCCGCGGCGCACCTCGCGCGGCAGGCTCGCGTGCGCATCGTGCTGATCGGGCGCACTCCGTTCCCGGATCGCGAGTCGTGGGACGACTGGCTCGCGCAGCACTCGCGGGACGATCTCACGAGCCGTCGCATCCGCTCGATCCAATCGATCGAGGACACCGGCGCCGAGATCGTGGTCGCGTGCGCCGACGTCACCGACATCGAAGCGATGCGCCACGTCCTCGAGGAGGCGCAGCGTCGCTTCGGCAAGCTGAACGGCGTCATCCACGCGGCCGGGATCGTGCGCGACGCGCCGATCCTGACGAAGACGCAGCAGGAGGTCGAGGACGTGTTCGCGCCGAAGGTCCACGGCACGTTGGTGCTCGACTCGCTGCTCGACGGCGTCGACCTCGACTTCTTCGTGCTCTTCTCCTCGGTCAGCGCGCTCGTCGCCCCGCCGGGCCAGATCGACTACGTCGCCGCGAGCGCGTTCATGGACGCGTACGCGCGCAGCGTCGAAGGCAGGCGCAAGACGCGCACCGTGTCGGTGAACTGGGGCGTGTGGCGCGACGTCGGCATGGCGATCGACGCGCTGTCGCGGAACGGCTCCGTGGCTGCGGAATCGCCCAACGGGCGCGCGCCGCACCATCCCTTCTTCGAGTCGCGCCACAGCGATCCCGACGGCCCGATCGTGCTCGAGTCGCGCCTGGCGACGCGCACGCACTGGATCCTCGACGAGCACCGCACGCGCACGGGCCGCGCCGTCGTCCCCGGAGCGGCGTACGTCGAGATGGCGCGCGCGGCTCTCGTCGAGGCGGGCGAGCCTTCCCAGTTCGAGATGCAAGACCTCCTGCTCCTGCACCCGCTCCACGTGCCGGACGGCGAATCGCGCGAGGTGAGCATCGAGCTGCTGCCGGACGCGCACGGTTACGCGTTCCAGGTGCGCAGCCGCTCGGGCGTCGGCTCGAGCGCGTGGACGACGCACGCGCAGGCGCGCATCCGCTTGCACTCGCTGAAGGCCGCGTCGACGGTCCCGTTGGCTGTGATCGCGGAGCGCTGCTCTCCGCACCGCCAGAGCGACGGAAAGTTGTCGCTCCCCGCGAAGCAGGACCACGCGGTGCGCTTCGGCGCTCGCTGGCGCAACCTGCGCGACGTGCGGCTCGGCGCCGGAGAAGTCCTCGGCTCGCTCGAGCTCGACGCCCGCTTCGGCGACGACCTCGAGCAGTTCGGGCTGCACCCGGCGCTCCTCGACATCGCCGCGAGCCTGGGTCTCGAGCTGACCGAGCCCTCGCAGGACGGACTGTGGGTGCCGGTCTCCTACAAGGTCGTCCGGGTGCATGCGCCGCTGTCGCGGCGAGTGTGCGGCTGGGTCACGAGCCGCGAGCCCAGCCGCGCCGACGCCGGCGTCCTGGTGTTCGACGTCGTCGTGTGCGACGAGGAGGGTCGCGCGTGCGTCGAGCTCGAGGAGTTCACGATGCGCAAGGTGCCGGCCGACTTCGACGTGCCGTCCAGTTCCGCACCCGCCGATCCGGTCGCGCACGCATCGCGACACTCGCCCGCGGCGTCCCCGGCGCGACGCGCGCTCGAGCACAACGTCGAGCACGGCATCCAGATCGCGGAGGGGATGGAGGCGCTGCAGCGCATCCTCGGATCCCCGACGCTCCCGCAGCTGGTCGCGACCTCGCTCGATCTCGACGACCTGTACCAGCAGATGGCGGCGCTGGGAGAGATGCGCGAATCGGAGCCGGCCGAGTTCTCCGACGCGTCGAAGGAGAGCACCGAGCCCGCGACGTCGGGCGACGCGATCGAGCGCACTCTCACCGGGTTCTGGCGCGAGCTCCTGGGCGTAACGAACGTCAGCGTGCGCGACAACTTCTTCGACCTTGGTGGGCACTCGTTGATCGCAGTGCGGCTCTTCGCCCGCATCAAGAAGACCTACCACGTCGATTTCCCGATCTCGCTCCTCTTCGAGGCGCCGACGATCGAACGGTGCGCCGAGGTCATCCGCCGTGCGATCGACGCCAACGACGGCGGCTCTCCCGGTCCCGGCTCGCGCGGCAAGTCGCGCTACGCGCACCTCGTCCCGATGCACCCCGGCCAGGGCGGCGACAAGACGCCGTTCTTCCTCGTGGCCGGGATGTTCGGCAACGTGCTGAACCTGCGGCACCTCGCGCACCTCCTCGGCAACGAGCGACGCTTCTTCGGGCTCCAGGCGCTCGGTCTCTACGGCGCCGACAAACCGCACGAGTCCTTCGAGCAGATGGCCGAGGACTACTTGGCGGAGGTGCGCCAGGTGCAGCCGGTCGGCCCGTACTACTTGGGCGGATTCTCCGGCGGCGGCATCACCGCCTACGAGATGGCGCGGCAGCTGATCGCGGCGGGCGAACAGGTCGCGCTCTTGGCGATGCTCGACACGGGCTTGCCGCGGTCGCCCCGACTGTCCACGCAGGACAGCGTGCGCATCCACTGGGAGCGGATGTGTCAGCGCGGGCCCCTCTACGTCACGGAGTGGGCGCGCGACAAGCTGCGGTTCAAGCTCTCGCAGCTCGAGAAGCGCCGGCGCGCGCAGCACGACGTCGCCCGGACGTCGGAGTTCCGATCGGAGGAAGTCGGCGCGGCGTTCCTCCGGGCGCTCTCGCGTTACCAGGTCGAGCGGCTCCCGATCCGGGTCGCGCTGTTCCGTCCGAAGCTCGACATCGCGCACGTTCTGGGCCCGGGTCGGGTCGTGAACTCCAAACGCGAGTTCGTCTACCACGACAACGGCTGGGAGCCGTACGTCGAAGCGGTCGACGTCCACGAGGTGCCGGGCACGCACGACAGCATGGTGCTCGAGCCGAACGTTCGCGTCCTCGCGATCAAGCTGCGCGAGTGCATCCAGTCCGTCGAGGCGCACCTGCGCGCACAAGGCTCGAGACGAGATGTGGCAGTCCAGTGAATCGCACGCTTGGCTCCTGCGGCAGCGCTTCGGTCCCGAAGTCGTGTGCGACGTCGTGTCCATCGACGCGCCCGTCGATCCGATCTTCGCCGAGGAGGAGAGCGCGATCGCCCAGGCCGTCGAAGCGCGCCGGCGCGAGTTCGCCGTGGGTCGCGCGTGCGCGCACCGCTTGCTCGCCGACCTCGGCTTCGAGCCCACGCCTCTCTTGCCCGCGGCCGATCGCACGCCTCAATGGCCGCGCGGAGCGATCGGATCGATCGCGCACAGCGGCCAGGTCTGCGCGGTCGCGGTCGCTCGCGCGGGTCGTCTGGCGGCGATCGGACTCGACGTCGAGCCGGACGAGCCGCTCGAAGACGACTTGTGGACCGCCGTGTGCACGGATCGCGAGCTGGCGTGGCTCTCGGCGTGTCCGGGCGACGTGCGCGGACGGACGGCGCGCGTGCTCTTCAGCGCCAAGGAGTGTGCGTACAAGTGCATCTACCCGCTGACGCACACCGCGCTGGAATTCCAGGACGTCGAGATCGCGCTGGCGCGTGACGCCGGCGTGTTCTGGGCACGATTGCGCGACCGCGCGTGCGCCTCGCGCGTTCCGCTCACGCTGAAAGGCTTCCGCCTTTCGTGCGGCGGCTCGATCGTCACGGGGATGGCATTGCCGGCGAGCCGGGTGACGGAGGCGACGTGAGCTGGACCACCTCCGCGGCCGTGTACTCGTGGGCGCCGCTCGTGGCCGTGCTCTTCGCATGTCTGCCGCCGGCGCGCGCCGTGATCGCGTCGTACTTGATCGGCTGGCTCTTCCTGCCGGTCGTGTGGCTCGAGGTCCTCTCGTTCGACTTCACGAAGAACTACGCCGTGCCGCTCGTCGTGTTCGCCGGCATCCTCGCGTTCGATCCCGGTCGGTTGAGACGATTCCGCGCCTCGTGGGTCGACCTGCCGGTCGCGACCTTCTGCGTCGCGCCGATGCTCTCGTCGATCACGAACGGCCTCGGCGCGCACGACGCGCTCTCCGCGCTGCTCTACCAGACGATCTCGTGGGGGCTGCCGTACTTCACGGGGCGGCTCTACTTCTCGTCGGAGCAGGGGCTGCGACAGCTCGCTCTCGGGATCCTCGCGGGCGCGTTGATCTACGTCCCGCTGTGCTGGTTCGAGATCCGCATGAGCCCGCAGCTGCACTCGATGCTGTATGGGTTCCACCAGCACAACTTCGGCCAGACGCTGCGCGGCGGCGGTTACCGGCCGATGGTGTTCATGCACCACGGCCTGATGCTGGGTCTGTGGATGGCCGCGGCGTCGATCGTCGGGCTCGTGCTGTGGCGCAGCGGCGCGGTCCGCAAGGTGTGGGGCATCCCGCTCTCGCTGGCGGTGCCGGTGCTGCTCGTCACGACGCTGTTCTGCAAATCGTTCGGCGCGCTCGCTCTGCTCGTGACCGGCGCGGGAGCGCTGTGGCTGACACGCGGGCTGCGGACCGCGCTGCCGATCGCGGTCCTCGTGTGCGCGCCGCCGGCGTACGTCGCCGCGCGCGTCGTGACCGGCTGGTCCGGCTCGAACGACGTCTCGGTGGTGTCGCAGGTCGATCGCGACCGCCCGCAGTCGCTCGCGTTCCGGTTCGACGCCGAGGAGAAGCTGCGCGTCAAGGCCGCCGAGCGACCGATGTTCGGCTGGGGCGGTTGGGGGCGCAGCTTCGTGCGCAGGTTCGAGGACGCCCGTCGCAACGACACGGTCGTCACGGACAGCCTCTGGATCATCGTGTTCGGCAAGTACGGATTCGTGGGGCTCGCC